>NZ_SPQN01000069.1 GCF_004571065.1 Geodermatophilus sp. DF01-2 | reverse complement strand
CAACGCCGTCCTCCCGTCGGACACGGCCTCCTGCGGCCCCGCGAGGGCACGCCGGTCCCCCATGTGATCAACGCCGTCCTCCCGTCGGACACGGCCTCCGGGCCCGGATCCGCGGGCTGGCCCGCCGGCTGGCGCTCTGGGGCTCCGGTCCCGACGGCGCCCACCTCGCGTGGGGCCGTCCGGCCGGGCCGGCGTCCCGTCCGGACGGCCCGGTGGTGCTCACCGAGCTGCCGAACACCCCCACGATCCAGCCCGCGGCGTCTTCCCCCGCCGCGGCGCTCCGTCCGGCCCGGATCGCCCGGCCGGCTGCCCACCCTCGCGTCCCGGTGGTCGCCCCGCTCGCCCGGCAGCTGCCGGCACCGCGGCCCGCCCCGGCACCGAGGACCGCGCAGGGAGGCCGCCCGCCAGGGACCGCCCGGGCCTCCGCCGCACCCCGGGCGCGCGGCGACCCGCGGCCACCTCCGGTACGGACACAGCCACCCGGCTGGTGAAGGACCCCGTCCTCCCCACCCCTCGGAAGAGGACCTCCTGCTCCCCGCCACTCGCACGCCGGCCTCGCCCGGAGGCTCAGCCCGAGCGTGCCAGGGTTGAGAGGGGCGAGGTCCTTCCACCTGCAGGGGGCCGGGACCCGGGACGGGGCCGACCACGGCACCCGCCGCGGACGCCGTCCCCCGCACCGTCCGCCAGCTCCCGGCTGCCGGCCACCGCCTCTCCAGGTGGCCGCGACCGGAGCCCGGCACCGGTCCTCCGCTCTTCCCGACCGACCTCGCACCGCCCCTGGCCGTTCCCTCCGACGGTGGTCCTCCCGCCGCCCCAGTCGTCCCCGCTCCACCGGTACCCGCCTCGACCTCCCGCCGACTGCGCTCCGACGCAGCGCGCGGACCCTCCAGGGAGGCGGCGACCGCCGTGCGGCGCCGGCTGACGGCGTCGGGGACCGTCCGACGGGACGACAGGTCCGCGCCGGTACCCGTCCCCCGGGTCTCTGACCGGCACCGACCTGGCCGGGCGCCGTTCGAGGCCGGGCCGCCGCCCGCCGCCGGCGCCGGGAGTCGACCGCAGGAGACCGTCCCGGGCCCCGGAACCGGAGCGCGCGGGCACCGCGCCGCAGGACGAGAGCCGCACGGGAGGGCTGACCGTGCCGCGGACGACAGCGCCGTCCGCACCTCTCCGCCGACGGCGGGCGCCTTCCCGGCCCGGGGCGCCCGCCGTCCGGCGTTCCTGCCCCCTGGTATGCAGTCCGTGGTTGAGTCGTTCCTCAGCGTGGAGAGAACTCCCGCCGACGAAGATGGACGAGGGATGCGGATGCGCGCGCGGGTCGTGCTCACCGGGGTGACGGCGTCGAGGGGTGCGACCTCCGCTGGACGACGGCATCGCCCGGCTGCGCGCCGCGCCGGCCCGACCTCTCGGCGACCAGCCACTGGACCGGCTGCAGGACGGCGACCGCGCACCCCACGGCCTCGGGCGTGCCGGCGGGACGCGAGCCGGGTGAGAGCTCATGCCATCTTGCGGGGCCAGATGGTGTAGCTGGACGCCCAGAGGAGGTCGATCACGCTGATGACCCCGAGAACGGGAAGCCACGCGGTCAGTGCCGCGGTGCGGTCGGGGTCACCGACCCACCAGGTGATCGCGGCGATGATGCCGGCGGCGATGACGGCAGCGCCGAGGGTCCGGGCAACGTCACCCCAGCACTGCCTCGTGTACTGCCACCCGGTTGGCTTCGCCGGCGCGGGGCCGTTCGCGAAGCGGCGGGCGAAGCGGGTGTCCGCCCACGCGGTCATGCGGTGGCCGTAGGTCACGGAGAAGCCGATGTAGAGCGCCGCGAGCCCGTGGTGCCACGACGCCGTGGCTCCGGCCGTCAGGTGCAGCGTGACCGCGGCCAGGAGCACGAGGTCGATGAGCGGAGCGCACGCGAGCAGTGCCGCGCCGAGGCGCCGGGCGCCGAGCAGGTACCGGGCCGCCAGGCCGCCCAGGATGGCGACCCAGAAGCCGATCTCGCACGCGACCGTCAAGGCCAAGATCATCGGTTGCTCCGTCCGTTGGTACGACTGTGCTACTAAGTTATCACACAGTTGTGCCAGAATGGCCGCATGCCGAGGTTGATCGACAGGGAGGCCCGGGAACGGGCTGTGGGCGAGGCTGCCTGGCGGGTGGTCGTGCGCGAGGGGATCACCAAGCTCTCCGTCCGCAACGTTGCAGCGGAGGCCGGCCTCGCGGCGGGCTCCTTGCGCTACCTGTTCCCCACCCAGGAGGCCTTGCGCGCATACGTCCTGGACCTGGTCAGGCGGAACGTCGCCGACCGCATCGCGGGCATGAGACCGCACGAGTCGATCCGGCAAGGCGTGGAGGACTACTTCGCTCAGCTCCTACCGCTCGACACCGAGCGGCGGGTGGAGACGGAGGTGTTCCTCTCCGTCGGGGTGCTGGCACTCACCGACCCTGTCCTCCGACCCGCTTACGAGCGTGCCCACCGCGACCTGCGTGACGGGTGCCGTCGGATACTCGCGCTGCTCGCGACCGATCCCGAGTACAGGGCGTTGGACCCGGATGCCGAGGCGGCGCGTACTCACGCGTTCCTCGACGGGCTCGCCCTCCACCTCGTCCGGCAACCGCCAGGCGGGAGCACGACGTGGGCGACCGAAGAGCTCGCCCGTCACCTCGACTCCCTGCGCTGAACGACGACCGGCTCAGCATGCGACGTCACCTCGGGAGGACGTCCCGGGAGAGGATTCCTCGCGGAACGGTATGTCGATCCGAGCCTGCCGCGTGACGGCTGCGGCCCGTACCGGTCAGGCCACCCGTTCGGGTGACGGACCGAGTGCCGGGCCGTCTCGCCGGCGATGACCGCCGGTGGGTCGAGCAGGCCCGACGTCACAGGTCGGCCACGACCTCACCGGCGACTCCGCCCAGGCCGCTCCGCGAGCGGTGTCGTGAGCCGCGTCGCCCTGAGGTCGTCCTCCCCCGGAGGTGCGGTCAGGAGGCGAGCACGGCCCAGACGTGCTTGGACCCGGCCGTGACGTACCAGCCGTGGTCGATGGCCAGCTCGGCGATCAGGTAGAGACCCAGCCCGCCCTCGCTCGGATCGCGGTCGACAGCGGGGGCCGGCGGGGTCCCCGGCGCGCCGTCACGGACTTCGATCAGCCAGGCGTCACCGAGGCTGCGCACGCACGCGCGCACGCCGTCGCCGCCGTGTCGCAGCGCGTTGGAGGCCATCTCGTCGAGGGCCAGGACCAGCCGGTCGCGGAGGTCGGCCAGGCCCGGCGCGCTGAGGTGATGTCGCAGCTCGGCGCGCACGACGGGCAGCTCGGCCACGGAGGCGAGGTCCCACACGAACCGGTCCGGGGCCGCCGGCGGACGCGCTGACGGCCAGACCGTCCCGGCCGTCTCCCGTCTCACGCTGCTGGTCACCCCTCACGTGCTCGTCACCCGCCCGGAGGGCGCCACCGACAGACGGCTCTCGGACGAGCCGAACACCTGCGTATGGGTCCGCGGAGCCGGTCTCAAACATGGTGCGGCAGGGATCACACCTCAGCCACCGGGACGGCGTCCTCCCCGGCGCCGGCGGTACAGGTCAGGTCCGGAGGGCGGCGAGGTACTGCGGGACGGCGGCGGGATCACGCATCACCGCCCCCATGACCGCCACGCCCCGGGCGCCGGCCGCCAGCAGGCCGGCCACGTCGCCGGGGCCGACCCCGCCCAGGGCGTAGGCCGGAGGGCCGAGGACCTGCAGCCGGGCGAACCCCTCGACGCCGAGCGCGGGGCCGTACCCGGGCTTGGACGCCGTGGGGAACACCGGCGACAGGAAGGCCCAGTCGCAGCCCTCGCACCGGGCCTGCGCCAGCTCGGCGGCCGAGTGGCAGGAGCGGCCGACGAGCGCCGGGCGGGGGTCCGGGAACGGGTCTGCGGCCGCCAGGTGCACGGCGTCGGTCCCCGCCGACCCGGCGGGTCGGGCGGTTGTCCCGGCGTGGACGAGCAGTCCGCCCACCGGGTCGAGCACTGCCCGCAGCTCCGCACCGAGGCCGGCCCGCTCGTCGTCCGGGAGGTCCTTCTCCCGCAGCACCACCGCCCGGGCCCCGGCGTCGACCGCGGCGACCACGACGTCGACCAGCGGTCGGTCGCACTGGGTGCGGTCGGTGAGCACGAGGAGACGGGGGAGGGTCACAGGTCGGGCAGGCCCTCGAAGGACGTGGAGGCCTCGGCGTGCCAGCGGCGCGGGATGCGGCCGGCGCGCAACGCCTGCCGCCCGCCCTCCACGGCCTGCCGCATGGCCAACGCCATCCGCTCGGGGTCGCGGGCGCGGGTCACCGCCGAGGCCAGCAGCACCGCGTCGCAGCCGAGCTCCATGGCCAGCGCGGCGTCCGAGGCGGTGCCGATGCCGGCGTCGAGCACCACCGGCACGTCGACCCCCTCGCGCAGCAAGGCGATGTTGTGCGGATTGCGGATGCCCAGCCCGCTGCCGATCGGCGAGCCCAGCGGCATGACGGCGGCGCATCCCGCGTCGGCCAGCCGGCGCCCCAGGATGGGGTCGTCGGTGGTGTAGGCGAGCACCGTGAAGCCGTCGGCCACCAGCTGCTCAGCGGCGTCGAGCAGCTCCACGCCGTCGGGCAGCAGGGTGTGCTCGTCGCCGATCACCTCGAGCTTGACCCAGTCGGTGCCGAACGCCTCCCGGGCCAGCTGCGCGGTGAGCACCGCCTCGCGCGCGGTGCGGCAGCCGGCGGTGTTGGGCAGCAGCCGCACCCCGCAGCGGTCGAGCACCTCGAGCATCGACGCGCTGGACGACGCCTCGACCCGGCGCAGCGCGACGGTCACCAGCTGGGTGCCCGAGGCACGCACGGCCGCCTCGAGGGTCTCCAGGCTGGGCACCCCGCCGGTGCCGAGCAGCAGCCGCGAGGTGAAGGTCTCCCCCCCGAGCGCGAACGGGTCGCCGGCCTCCTCGCGCGCCAGCGCGGGGGCGAGGTCCTGGGTCGTCATCGTCATCCTCCTGCGGTCGGGGCGAGGACCTCGAGGGCGTCGCCGGGGGAGAGCCGGGTGGCCGGCCAGCTGCTGCGCGGGACGACGTCCCCGTTGAGCGCCACCGCCACCCGGTCGTGCCCGCCGCTGTGGGCGGTGACCAGATCGGCCACGGTCGTGTCCGCGGCCAGCTCGGTGGCCTCGCCGTTGACGGTCACCTGCACGGTCGTCAGCTCCTCGTCGTCGGTGTCGTGGGCGTCGCGGCGAAGCGGTCGGCGCTGAACGGGGCGGCCAGCTCGGGCAGCGCGCCGGTGGCGAGCAGCTCGGCGGTCACCTCGGCGGTCACCGGGGTGAGCAGGACGCCGTTGCGGTGGTGCCCGGTGGCCAGCACCAGGCCGGGCAGCGGGCCGGGGCCCAGCAGCGGGGCGTTGTCGGGGGTGCCCGGGCGCCAGCGGGCCAGCGTCTCGACCAGCTCCAGCTCGCTGATCCCGGGGACGACGTCGATCGCGTCGTGCAGCAGGTCGTGCACCCCGCCGGCGGTGACGGTGGGGTCGAAGCCGCGGTCCTCGACCGTGGCGCCCACGATCAGCCGGTCGCCGGCGTAGGGCACCAGGTAGACGTGCCGGCCGCGTACCAGGGCGCGCACCGTGCCCTCGAGCAGCCCGCCGGCGCCGGCCAGCCGGAGGATCTGCCCCTTCACCGGGCGGACCGGCAGCGCCGGCACCCCGGGCAGGCCGCCGCTGTGCGCGCCGAGCGCCAGGACGACGGTGCCGGCGTCGACCGTGTCGCCGTCGGTCAGTTCCAGGCCGGTCACCCGGCCGCCGTCCACCCGCAGCGCGGCGACCCGGTCGCGCACCAGCCGCACCCCGGCGTCCTGTGCGGCACGCAGCAGTGCCGCGTGCAGCGCCCGGCCGTCGACGGAGTGGTCGGCGGCCACGAGCAGCCCGCCGCGCACCCGCGGGGTCAGCGACGGCTCGCGGCGGCGGGCCTCCCGCGGGGTGAGCCGCTCGGCGTCCAGGCCGAGCTCGCGCTGGAAGGTGTGCAGCGCCGCGATCTCGCGGACGTCGTCCTCGTCGAAGCCGACGACGAGGGTGCCGGCGGAGCGCAGGCCGACCGACGTGCCGGCGGCCTGCTCGACCTCCGCGGCGAAGGCCGGCCAGCGCTGCACCGACGCCAGCCCCAGCCGCAGCAGCGTCTCCTCGCGGTAGCCGGCCTCGGTGACCGGGGCGAGCATCCCGGCCGCGGCGGCCGAGGCGCCGGTTCCGGCGGAGTCGTCGACGACGGTGACCGACAGGCCGCGCTGCGCCGCCCGCCAGGCCACGGCCAGCCCGATCAGCCCTCCGCCGGCGACCGCGACGTCGGTCATGCCGCCGTCCCCCTCCGGCGGAGGCGCCGGGGCAGGCAGATCAGCGCCGTGACGGTCACCGCGACGGCCAGGCTGACCAGGGACGCCGACCAGCCGTTGGCCGGGTCGATGCCGAGGTCGGCCTGCCGGGCGGTCCACCACGCCGTCCAGCCCGCACCGGGCCCGGAGAAGAAGGTCGGCAGGGTCAGCTGGTAGGCGAGGAAGCCCGCGACCCAGGGCAGCAGGAACAGCGGCCGGGCGGGGGCGGTGTCGGAGGTGTCCCAGGCGCCGCGCGGGGTGGCGAAGTAGGCGACGACGAAGACGCCGGCCAGCGGGACGAACACCGCGCCGATGAGGAAGAGGAACGGCTCGTAGGCGGCGATGTCGAAGGTCAGGGCCAGCAGCGTGGCGACGGCGCCGACGCCCGCCGCGAGCAGCCGGCGGTCGGCCCGCGCGACGATGTTCTGCGCCGAGACCGCGGTCGAGTAGACGTTGGCGAAGGCCTCGTCCAGTTCGACCGAGACCAGCACGAGCACGGCCACAGCTCCCAGCGGGACGGCGAGCAGTGCGTCGATGACGTCGAACCCGGCGCTGCCGTAGGCGGCCAGCGCGACGACGCCCAGGGTGAACATGACGACGGTGGCCAGGCCGTAGCCGAACGCCGCTCCGGTGAACGCCGCCCGGCCGCTGCGCACGTGCCGGGTGTAGTCGGCGACCAGCGGAAACCAGGAGATGGGCAGGGCGATGACGATGTCGGCGGCCGTCCAGAACGACGTCGCCGCGCCCTCGGTCAGCGGCGGCAGCGGCTCGGTGAGCACGTTGACGAACAGGTAGACCACTGCGGCCAGCGCGGCCCAGATGGCGTAGCGGGCCAGCACCCGCGCCACGCCGAGCGGGCGCAGCGCCATCGCGGTGGCCAGCACGCCGGCGACGAGGACGAACGGCCAGCGCGGCGCGTCGAGGACCCGGGACGCCGCCTCGGCGATGATGACGATCTCGAAGGTCGCCCAGCCGACGCACTGCACGAGGTTGAGCGCGGTGGGCAGCGCCGAGGCGTGCCGGCCGAGCAGCCCGCGCAGCAACACCATCGTCGGCACCCGTTCGCGCGCGCCGGCCGCGGCGGCCAGCCCGAGCAGCGTCGCGCCGACGAGCGCGCCGACGACGATCGCGCCGATCGTCGTCGACAGCGGCCGGCCGGGCAGGACGACGAAGACCGCGGCGACCGGCAGCAGCAGGCTGACGCCCAGGTTGGCCCACAGCCCGAACGCGTCGCGCAGGCCGAGGGTGGCGGCGGGGGGCTCGGAGAGGGTGAGGGGTGCATCCGCAGGGGTCCTGCGGACGGCGTCCGACGTGCTCATGGTCGCTCCCTACGCCGGCATTACCCGGTCAGGTTCCAGCGGTCGGCGACGCGTCCAGTCGCCCTCTCAGCCCGGTTGACCCGAGCTCCCGCACATGGCGACCCCTACCGTAGACCCCACCTCGTACAGTCGCCGCTGTGCCGGTCGCCGACCTCCCGTCCCGCCACCCCGACGCCTGGCAGCGGGCAACGCGCCACCCGTTCCTCGACGCGGTACGCGACGGGACGATCCCGGTCGCGGCGTTCGACACCTGGCTGGTGCAGGACGTCCGCTTCGTCGCGGACCTGCTGCGCTTCCAGTCCCGGCTGCTCGCCCGCGCGCCCCGGCCGGCGCAGGCGGTGCTCGCCGGCGGGCTGGTCGCGCTGGTCGACGAGCTGGCCTGGTTCGAGGAGCAGGCGGCCGCGCGCGGGCTCGACCTCGCCGCCCCGGCGCTGCCGGCGACCACCGGCTACGCCGGACTGCTCGGCCGGCTGGACGCCGCCGACGTCGGGACGGCGCTGACCGCGCTGTGGACCGTCGAGCGCACCTACCTCGACGCCTGGTCCGCCGCCCGGCCCGGTGCTCCGGAGTACCGCGAGTTCGTCGAGCACTGGACCCAGCCGGGGTTCGCCGGCTACGTCGCCGGGCTGGAGGCGGCCGCGGACGGCGTCCCCGCACCCGACGCCGACGCCACGTTCACCGAGGTGGTCGCCGCGGAGACCGCCTTCTGGGACATGGCGATGGAGGCCGCGGCGTGACGCTCTCCGCCGACCTGTGGGCGGCCAACGCCGACCTCGCCGCCGAGGCGTTGGCCTCCCCGTTCGTGGCCGGCATCGGGAACGGGACGCTGCCCCGGGCGGCCTTCGCCGGATACGTGGCCCAGGACGCCTTCTTCCTCGAGTCCTTCGCCCGCGCCTACGCCCTCGGGGTCACACACAGCCCCGACCGGGCCACCCTCGACGCCTTCGCCGACCTGCTGGCCGGCGTCCGCGAGGAGCTGCGGCTGCACGCCGGCTACGCCGCCCGCTGGGGTGTCGACCTCCCGGGTGTCAAGCCGCTGCCGGCGACCACCGCCTACACCGACTTCCTGCTGGCGACGGCGTCCCTCGGTGGGCTGGGTGCCACCTGCGCGGCGATGACCCCGTGCATGCGGCTCTACGCCCACCTCGGCCGGTCGCTCTCGGCCGACCGGGCCGGGGACTACGCCGAGTGGGTCACCACCTACGCCGACCCGGGGTTCGAGGAGCTGGCGGTCACCCTCGAGCGGCTGCTCGACACACACGCCGACGACGTCCCCGCGGTGCGGACGGCCTACCGGCGGGCGATGCAGCTGGAGGTCGGCTTCTTCGACGCCGCCTGGCGTGCTGCCGGCTGATCCCCGGGCGCTCACCGCGGGAACCGCCCTGGGATCAGCTGAGGACGGTGAGGTGGTCCTCGGTCGCGCCGCGCACTGCGCTGAGGGACAGCGACCGGTCGAAGGTCACGAACCTCCCGCCGTGCGCCACCGCCAGGGCGAGGAGGTAGGCATCGGTCACCTGGCGGGAACCGTGCAGGCGGGACCGGTCGACCGCCTGCGGGTCCAGGAGGCTCACGTCGCAGGCCCAGAACGCGTGGTGCCGACTCTCCCGGGCCGCCGCGAGCAACTGGACCGCGTGTGCCGTGGTCACCGGGCTCGGGTACCGGGGCTGGCTGATGATCCGCACGAACCCGTTCTCCGTAACCGGGCAGGACGCCCAGCCGGCGTCGACCTCGGCATCCAACCACTCGCCGGCCCGGACGTGGTCGACGTGGTCACTGTCGAGCAGAGCCAGGAGGACGTTGGCGTCGAGCAGCGCCCGCCTCACTCGCCCTCGTCCTCGCGCAGCCGGTCGATGAGCGCGTTGGACACGGCGGGGCCACGGCGGGGAAGCGGGCGGAACCCGTGCCGACCCACCGCCGGCTCGCCGGTCGTCGGGGGTGCGCCGGTCAGGGCCTGGCGGGCGAGGTCGGAGAGCACCTCTCCCGCCGTCCGCCGCTCGCGTCGAGCCCTCTCCCGGACGGCCAGGAGGACGTCGTCGTCGATCGACAGCGTGGTGCGCACGCATCTGATGCTATTGCATCTCTCCGCGCGAGGGAGGCAACTCGGGCGGGGATGTTCTCCCTGCGGGTCCGCGGTCGAGGCGGGGGCAGAGGACTTGGCGACGTTCCCGCGGGAACGTCGCCGGGACGGCAGAGAGCGCAGCCCAGCAGCAGGTGGGCGTCGAGGCCGAGGATCAGCGCGCCGGCGACCGTGGTGACCCGCCGGTTCCCCAGCCGCTCATGAGAGCGCACCGGCTGGCCGGCGGTCAGCCCGTGGTCGCGCCCGCAGTGTGGGAACTGGGCAGGTAGGAGATGCCCACGAGCAGCCCCTCGGGGCTGAGCAGCCGCGCGGTCGTCTGCCCCCACGGCTCCAGGTGTGCGTCGACGAGGATCTCCTGCCCGGCCTCCCGCAACCGTGCGGCAGTCTCACCGACCGCCTCGGGCGAGGAGACCTCGAACTCGATCCAGGCTTGCGGCACGGGCCGGTCGGCCGGCCACTCGCGCGTACCGAACGTCGCCTCTGCGGCCTGCTCGAGCGGCCAGAGCGCGAAGACCTTCGCGCCGTCCAGGCTCTGGGCGTGGAAGTAGTCGGGGGCGACCTCGTCGAACGGGATGCCCAGGGTCGTGGCCCAGAACGCGTGCATCGCTCCGGGGTCGGTTCCGATGGGGCCGAAGCCGGCGATGTGCTGGAACGCCACGCTGCGAGGCTAGAGGCGCATGGCTCCCGTCCGCGGGTGCGGAGCGCTGGTTGACTACTCGCATGGTCGCGCCGATCCCTGAGCCGGACCCGAGCATCGATCCGACCGAGCCGGTGCCCGACGACCCGGGCGAGCTGCTCCCCGACGCGCCCGAGCCCCTCCCGCCCCCGCCGATCGAGCCGGCTCCCGACGACCCCGGTGGGGACCCGGGCGGCGTGCCGGAACCCGCCTGACGTCTCGTGGACCTGCAGCGAGTCCTCCTAGAGGCCCAGGAGCAGGTGGGCGTTGAGGCCGATGATCAGCGCGGCGACGACGGCCCCGGCAGCGGTCGTGACCCGCCGGTTCACCCAGCCGCCCATGAGGTCCCGCCGGCTGGTCAGCCACAGTAGCGGCACCAGGGCGAACGGGATGCCGAACGAGAGCACCACCTGCGACCACACCAGCGCGGTCGTCGGGTCGCCGCCGAGCAGCAGCACCAGCAGTGCGGGTGCGAGGGTGATCAGCCGGCGGGCGAGCACCGGGATGTGCCGGCGCAGGAACCCGGCCATGACCACCTGCCCGGCGTGCGTGCCGACCGATGACGAGGCGAACCCCGAGGCCAGCAGTGCGACGGCGAACGCCAGCGCGGCCCCGGCACCCAGCTGCTCCCCGAGTCCGGCGTGCACGCCCTCCAGGGAGGTCGCGTCCTGCCCGCCGGTGAACAGCTGCGCCGCGATGACCAGCATCGCCGCGTTGACCAGCCCGGCCAGCCCCATGGCCAGGAGGACGTCGAGCCGCTGGGCCCGCAGCAGCCGGCCGCGGCCCTCGGCGGTGCGGCCGGCGGTGACCACGTCGCCGTAGCGCCCCGGCGTCAGCGCGGAATGCACGTAGATCACGTGCGGCATCACCGTCGCGCCGAGGATCCCGGCGGCCAGCACCAGGCTGTCGGGGCCGGCGAACGAGGGCACCAGGCCGTCGGCCAGCCCCCCCACGTCGACGCCGGAGCCGACCAGCGTGTAGGCGAAGCCCAGACCGATCACCAGCAGCAGCCCGGTGATGACCCGCTCGAAGGGCCGGTGCCCGCGGGACTGCGCGGCCAGCAGGACGAACGCGACGACCGCGGTGATCAGCCCGCCGATGGGCAGCGGGACGCCGAAGAGCAGGTAGAGCGCGACCGCACCGCCGACGATCTCGGCCAGGTCGGTGGCGATCGCGACCGCCTCGGCCTGCAGCCACAGCCCCCAGGTGACCGGGCGGGGCAGCTGCTCGCGGCAGTTGGTGGCGAGGTCGCGGCCGGTGGCCAGGCCCAGCTTGGCGGTCAGCGACTGGATGAGCATCGCCATGAGGTTGGCCGCGACGATGACCCACAGCAGCGTGTAGCCGAAGGCCGCGCCGCCGGAGAAGTTGGTGGCGAAGTTGCCCGGGTCCACGTAGGCGACCGCGGCCACGAAGGCCGGCCCCAGCAGCGGCCAGAGGCGGCGCCGGCCGCTGACCTGCGGTGGCCGCCCGGGCGTGGTGGCCAGCGTGGTCGGCAGGACGGCGGCCTCGGTCTTGGACAGGTACACGGCGGCCTCGCGATCGGGAGGGTCGAGCGGGTGTGCAAGAACGGTCGGTGGACGCTCCTGCCTGTGCCCGCCGCCCGTGTCACACCGGGGCCAGGCCGTGGCCCCCGCGGGCCGAAGTGAGCCTCACCTGTCTCCGGCGATGAGCCGGTCGATGCGGTGGGCGTGGGCCCCGCGCCAGTAGATGCGGCGGCAGGCCGGGCAGCGGGAGAACTCGTCGTAGCTGCGCCGGGTCCCCGGGGGCAGCCGGTCGGCGACCTCGGCCTTGGGCACCGGCTCGAGATGGGCGCCGCAGGCGGTGCAGCGGGTCAGCGGGGCGAGCTCGGGTGCGAACCGGTCGAGGGCGTCGGCCAGCTGGTCGTCGGGCCGGCCGCCACGCACCAGCGCCCCGTGCCGGACCGACCGGCGCATGAGCAGCCCGCGGTCCTGGGTGAGCAGCACCCGCTCCTCGGCGGCGGACAGCTCGGCCAGCTCGGCGTCGTCAGCGTCGTTGGACCAGGCGGCGTCCAGGCCGAGCAGCCGCAGCCGGCGGGCCAGCGCCCCCAGGCCGACGTCGAGCAGGAAGCCACCGGTCGGCACCGGCTGCGGCCGGGGGACGGCGGCCACCTGCACCACGCTCCCGGGACCCGGCCGCGCCCCCGGCCCGGTCGGGACGCCGTCCAGCCGCAGCTCACCCACCTCGGTCAACGGCACCCCCGCCGCCTGGACGACGTGCCCGACCGTGGCGTGCGGGTCGAACCCGAGCCGGCGCTCGCGGGCCGGCCGGTCCCGGGGGCGCAGCAGGAAGGCCAGTTCCGGGGGTACCCGGACGGTGAGGTCGTCGGACACGTCAGACCACGACGCGGAGGGTCTCCATCGACGGGTCGGCCGCGTCCGGGACGAGCATCCCGGCTCGCACCCCGGTGACCGGGTGGTCGACCGCCTGCGGGCTGATCCGCTCGCCCGGCGCCAGCACCGGCACGCCCGGCGGGTGGGGGTTGACCGGCTCGGCGGCCATCCGGCCCACCGCCTGCGCGGCCGGCACCGGCTCGCCGGGTGCGGAGAAGGCGTCCCGCGGCGGCATCGCCCGCTCCGCCAGGTGGTCGACCCCGACGGCGTCGGCCATGAGCTGCTCGGCCCGGGGCACGACCTTCTGCGATCCTCGCCGGTCGTGCGGACCGTCCGGAGAGAGGACGTCGGAGGCGAGGACGCCCGTGCCGACGAGCTCGGGCGGTCGCGGGTCGGCCCGCCGTCCCTGCTCGTACCCGGGCCGGCCGTGGAGGAGGTCGCCGCGGCGAGGGAACTCCTGCAGGGCCTCGAGAACGGAGGCGCACGAGCGGTCCATGGACCGGCCCCTACCCGGTGTCGCGGGGTTGATACTTGAATTCTCAAGCACATGGGTGCAGACTGGACGGCGCCGTCCGATCGACAGGAGCCCACCGTGCCCGTCCAGCGTCTCAACCACGCCGTCCTCTACGTCCGCGACGTGGCCCGCAGCCTCGCCTTCTACCGGGACGTCCTCGGCTTCCGGGTGACCAAGGAGATCCCCGGTGCCGCGGTCTTCCTGCAGGCCGAGGGGTCGTCCAACGACCACGACCTGGGCCTGTTCCAGGTCGGCGCCGCCGCCGGTGCCTCGGAGGCCGGCCGCCGCACGGTCGGCCTCTACCACCTGGCCTGGGAGGTCGACACCCTCGCCGAGCTCGCCCGCGTGCGCGACGCGCTGCTGCGGGCCGGCGCGCTGGTCGGGGCGTCCGACCACGTCACCACCAAGGCCCTCTACGCGCAGGACCCCGACGGGCTGGAGTTCGAGGTCTCCTGGCTGCTGCCGGCCGCGCTGGTCACGCCCGAGCTCACCGAGGGCGCCGCGATGACCGCTCCGCTGGACCTCGACCGGGAGATCGCCCGCTACGGCGCGCACACCCGCGGCGGCGTGGGGGTCTCCGTCCCGGCCTGAGGAAGGACCTCGTCCCTCCCCACCCCTCGCCGGCTCGGGGCGGTGCCCTGGACGGGCCGACCTCCACGGGCCCCTCGCACGCTCGGGGACGCCGAGGAGCGGGCCGGGTCCATGCGGCAGCATCTCCGGCGTGGAACCGGTCGAGCTGACCGCCGGCGCGCTGCGCCTGCGGCCCTGGCGGGAGCACGACGTCGACGACGTCCTCGCGACGATGCAGGATCCGGCGATGCAGCGGTGGAACGGCCTGCCGGTCGGCGTTCACGGCGATCCCCGTCGAGCGGGTCGAGCTCTGCCACGCCGTCGAGAACCCGGCATCAGGCCGGGTGGCCGAGAAGGCCGGCTTCCGTCTCGAGGGGCGGCTGCGCCGGTCGTTCCGCTACGGCGACGGGTGCAAGCACGACGAGCTGATCTGGGGTCGGCTCGCCGACGACCCGTCACCCGGCCCCTCCGACGGAGCCGCCGGGTGACGGCCCCGTACTCGAGGGACTCCGTTCACAGCGGGACGGCGAGCTCGCTGCGCTCGAGGGCGGCGTGCAGGTCGGGCCGCCACGGCGCGAGCCCGGCCCCGGCCAGGACGACGTCCCGCACGAAGGCATGCCACACCGGTGCCCGCCGCACCATGCTGTGCCCACCGGTGATGGTGAACCGGGCGATGCGGGCGCCGGCCTGCTGCGCCCGGACGGCGAACTCCGCCGACAGCGCCGCCGGCACCCAGCGGTCGCCGCGGCCGTGCAGCACCGCCACCGTTCGGTCCCTCAGGTGCTCCACCGGCTCGCCCGGCGGCGTCCACGGCGCCAGTGCGCAGACCGCGCGCACCGACGGCTCGCCACCCGCGCGCAGCACCGCCCGCCCGCCCATCGAGTGGCCGACGAGCACCACCGGGACGTCGCCGCCGTGGCGTCCCCCGAGCTCGTCGAGGGCCCAGCGGACGTCGGCGTAGGCGTCGGCCGCCACGCCGTTCCAGCCGGCCACCCGGTAGCGCAGCAGGTAGGCGCCCACCCCGCGGTCGGCGGCCGAGGCGTGCACGAACTGCTCGATGGCTCGCATCCGCAGCAGCGACAGCGCCCGCTCCTTGGGCGGCTCGACGTTGGCCACGGTGCCGCCGTGACAGAAGACGGCGAGCGCCCGGGTCGGTCCCGACGCCGGGACGTGGTCGAGGGCCGGCCGCGCACCGCCGGAGGTCACCGGCGGCGGCGCCCGCCGCGGAGCGTCGCGCGGGCGCGGTCGCCGAGATCGCCCGCCCGGTACAGCGCGCGGGTCACCGGGGTGGAGCCGGTCCGCCGCTCCAGGACCCGCCCGACCCGGCGCAGCAGGCCGGTGGCCAGCGGGACCACGACGGTGAGCAGGATCCAGGTGCGCAGCCGGCTGGTCAGGAAGAGCCACATGCTCGGCATCCTGCCCGGATCCAGGCCCCGGCAACCCGGCCGCGGGCCAGGGTGTCCCGAGGCGGTCTCATCCCCGTCCCGCATCCTGTCCGGGTGCGCCCGCTGTCCCGACGTCCCTCCTGGCCGGCCGCTCTCGTCGCCATCACGCTGGGTCTGGTCGCCATGAGCGCAGCGCTCGCCTGGCAGGCGTCCCCGGCGACGAACGAGCTCGGCCAGTTCCGCATGTACTTCGACGTGATCGAAGAGATGAACCTGCCGACATGGTGGGCGGCGAGCCTGCTGCTGACGGGCTCGCTGGCCTGCCTGGCCGTGGCGTGGCTCTCCGGCCGGCGCGGCGGCCGGGTCCGCTGGAGCGTCCTGGCGGCCCTGGTGGCGCTGCTCTCGCTCGACGAGGCCACCGTGCTGCACGAGCGGCTGGACCGCATCGTCCTCCCGTGGCTGAGTCCGGAGGACTTCCCGTACCTGTGGGTGGTCCCAGGCTCGGTGCTCGGCACGGGAGTCGTCGTCTGCGTGGTGCGGCTGGTCCGGACCGCGCCGCGGTCCGCGCGCCGCCGGTTGATCCTGGGTCTCGTGCTCCTGCTGGGGTCCGCGGTCGGAGGCGAGCTCGTCCAGGGCTGGCTGGTCGAGGCGGGGCTGCTGGACTGGCCGTTCGTGCTCAGCTACCACCTCGAGGAGGCCGGCGAGACCCTCGGCGCGGTCGGGCTGCTGGTCGGCGCGGTGAGCATGTTCGACGTCGAGCGTGGCCCCTCGGGGGTCCGGGTGGGCCTGCGAGCGGTCGTCCCGCCGTCAGTCGGGGTCCGGGGCGAGGCGGACGACCATCTTCCCGGTGTTCCCTCCGCGTAGCAGGTCCAGGAAGGCCGGCACCGCCTGCTCGATCCCCTCGCGCACGGTCTCCCGGACGACGAGGTCGCCCGAGCGCAGCCAGCCGGTCACCGTCTCGGTGAACTCCGGCCGCAGGTCGGCGTGGTCGCTGACCAGGAAGCCACGCAGCGTGAGCCGCTTGCCCACCATCAGGCTCATGTTCCGCGGCCCGGGCGGCGGCTCGACGGCGTTGTAGCCGGAGATCGATCCGCACAGCGCGGCCCGCCCGTGCACGCGGAAGGCGCCGATCGCGGCCTCGAGGTGCTCGCCGCCGACGTTGTCGAAGAACAGGTCGATGCCGTCCGGAGCGGCCCGGCCGAGCAGCTCGGCCACCGGTCCGTCGTGGTAGTCGAAGGCGGCGGTGAAGCCCAGCTCCCGCAGCCAGGCGACCTTCTCCGGCGACCCCGCGCTGCCGATGACGCTGCCGGCGCCGCGCAGCCGCGCGAACTGGCCGACCATGCTGCCCACGGCGCCGGCGGCCCCGGAGACGAGGACGTCGTCCCCCTCGCGGAAGGCGCCCACCCGGAACAGCCCGGCGTAGGCCGTGAGACCCGGCATACCGAGGACGCCGAGGTACCAGGACGGCGAGACGTCGGTCGCGGCCGGCAGCCGGGTCACGGCCGCGGCGTCCAGGACGGCGGTCTCGCGCCAGGCCGCGTCGGTGAGGACCAGCGCACCCTCCGGCAGCTCCGGGGCGCGCGAGGCGACCACCCGGCCGACGGCGCCGCCCTTCATCACCTCCCCGACCTGCCACGGCGGGGCGTAGGACGGCCCGGACCGCATCCGGCCGCGCATGTAGGGGTCGACCGACATCACGACCATCCGGACGACGACCTGCCCCTCCGCCGGCTCGGGCACCGGCACCTCCACCATCCGGAAGTCCTCCGGAGTGGGTTCGCCGTGCGGCCGGGCCGCCAGGTGCCACTCGCGCGTCGTCGCCGCCACGCGTCCTCCTCGCCGTCGTCCTCGCCGTCGTCGGACCTCGGCTCGATCCTGCCCCCGCCGCGGCCGGCCCGCCGGGTTGAACACCGGGCCTACGCTCGGAGCATGTTCTTCTCCCGGACCAAGACCCAGCCGGTGGCAGCCGACGACGCGCTGCCGGGCCGCCCGAACCCGCTGCCGCACGTCCCGGAGCTCCACGCGGTCAACGGCAACCGGATCCGGCCGCCCTTCCCGGAAGGCCTGCAGACCGCCGTCTTCGGCGCCGGGTGCTTCTGGGGTGTCGAGAAGGTCTTCTGGCAGACGCCGGGCGTCTACTCGACCGCGGTCGGCTACGCCGGCGGGTACACGCCGAACCCGACCTACGAGGAGGTCTGCTCCGCGCGGACCGGCCACACCGAGGTCGTGCTGGTCGTCTTCGACCCGGCGGCCACCTCGTACGAGCAACTGCTCAAGGTGTTCTGGGAGGACCACGACCCGACGCAGGGCATGCGCCAGGGCAACGACGTCGGCACGCAGTACCGCTCGGCGA
Organism: Geodermatophilus sp. DF01-2; assembly: GCF_004571065.1. Classification (GTDB taxonomy): domain Bacteria; phylum Actinomycetota; class Actinomycetes; order Mycobacteriales; family Geodermatophilaceae; genus Geodermatophilus. The sequence goes on along the minus strand of NZ_SPQN01000069.1, from coordinate 6,223 downwards.
TCTACTACCAGACGCCGGAGCAGGAGGCCGCCGCCCGTACCAGCCGCGAGGCGTTCCAGGAGCGGCTGACCGCGGCCGGCTACGGCCAGATCACCACCGAGGTGGCGCCGCTCGGCGACTTCTTCTACGCCGAGGACTACCACCAGCAGTATCTGTACAAGGTGCCGAACGGCTACTGCCCGACCCACTCGACCGGCGTCTCCTGCCCGGTCGGGCTCTCCGGCGTCTGAGCGTGGAGGTCCTCCGGACCCCCGAGGAGCGCTTCGCCGGGCTGCCGGACTTCCCGTACGAGCCCGCGTACGTGGAGCTGGACGGCGGCCTGCGGGTGGCCTACGTCGAGGCGGGGCCGGCCGACGGCGAGACCGTGCTGCTGCTGCTCGGCGAGCCGTCCTGGTCGTTCCTGTACCGGCGGATGATCCCGGTGCTGACCGACGCCGGGCTGCGCGTGGTGGCGCCGGACCTGATCGGCTTCGGCCGCTCGGACAAGCCGGCACGCCGGGAGGACTACTCGTACGCCGGGCACGTGGCGTGGATGCGGCAGGCGCTGTTCGACCGGCTGGACCTGCGCGAGGCCACCCTCGTCGGCCAGGACTGGGGCGGGCTGATCGGGCTGCGGCTGGTCGCCGAGAACCCCGACCGGTTCGCCCGTGTCGTCGTCGCCAACACCGGACTGCCGACCGGCGAGCACCCGATGAGCGAAGCGTTCCTGGCCTGGCAGCGGTTCTCGCAGGAGAGCCCGCGCTTCGACGTCGGCCGGATCGTCGCGAACGGGACGGTCGGCGGGCTGACCCCCGAGGTCGTCGCCGCCTACGACGCGCCGTTCCCCGACGACTCGTACAAGGCCGGCGCGCGGGCCTTCCCGGCGCTCGTGCCGACCCGGCCCGACGACCCCGCCGCGGCGGCGAACCGAGCGGCGTAGGAGGTGCTGGCCCGCTTCGACAGGCCGTTCCTCACCGCCTTCTCCGACGGCGACCCGATCACCGGCGGCGGCGACCGGGTGTTCCAGAAGGCGGTTCCCGGCGCGCGGGGCATGGCGCACACCACGCTGGCCGGCGGCGGCCACTTCCTCCAGGAGGACGTCGGCCCCGAACTCGCGCGCGTCGTCGTCGACCTGGTCGCCGCCACTCCGCGGCGGTGAACCGGCCCCGCCGGTGAGGCTCTTGCGGTTGTCTGCACGCTCTCGCGGTCGTGCAGCACCGCGACAGCGGGCGAACAACCGCAGAAGGCGCGGCCGCTACGGGGTGCAGCAGAGTTGACCGACGTGTCCGACCGGAACCTGCTCGACCTGCTGCGCCGTGATCCGGACGTCGAGGCGCCGGACCTGGTCGCCGTCGACGCGACCGACCGGCTGCTGCTCGACGAGGCCGGGGAGCTGCTCGCAGCGCTCGAGCCGGGCGAGGTGGTCGTCGTCGACGACTCGTACGGCGCGCTGACCCTCGGCGCGGTCGACGCCGGCGCCCGTGACGTCCGGGTGCACCAGGACCTGTTGGTCGGCGAGCTGGCGTTGGCGCGCAACGCCGAGCGCACCGGGCTCGCCGGCACGTACCGCTCGCTCCCGCTCGGCTCCGAGCTGACGGACGGCGCCCGCCTGGTGCTGGCCAAGGCGCCGAAGTCCCTCGACGCGCTGCGCGAGCTGACCGAGGTGGTGGCGGCGTCGGCGGCACCCGACGCCACGCTGCTCGTCGGCGGTCGGGTCAAGCACATGACCCTGGCGATGAACGACGTCCTGGCCAGCGCGTTCACCGACGTCCGTGCGACGCTGGCCCGGCAGAAGTCGCGGCTGCTGGTGGCCCGCGGGCCGCGGCGGGGGGTGACGTCCTCCTTCCCGCGCCGGCAGGAGCACCCCTTCGGTCTCACCGTCTGCGCGCACGGCGCGGCGTTCGCCGGCACGCGGGTGGACGCCGGCACCCGGGCCCTGCTGCGCGCGCTGCCCGGGGCGGCACCGGACGCCCGGACGGCGCTGGACCTCGGCTGCGGCACCGGCGTGCTGGCCACCGCGCTGGCCCTCGCCCGCCCGGAGCTGGCGGTGCTGGCCGGCGATCAGTCCGCGGCGGCGGTGGCCTCGGCCGAGGCGACGGCCGCGGCCAACGGGGTGGCCGAGCGGGTGCGCGTCGTGCGGGACGATGCAGCGTCCACCGTTGCGGACGCGAGCGTCGACCTCGTCGTCTGCAACCCGCCGTTCCACCTGGGCGCGGCCGTGGTGACCGGCGCCGCCGACCGGCTCTTCGCCGGTGCCGCGCGGGTGCTGCGGCCCGGCGGTGAGCTGTGGTGCGTCTACAACAACCGGCTGCCGCACAAGGCCGCGCTGCGCCGGCTGGTCGGCCCCACCCGGGTGGCCGCAGCCGACCGCCGCTTCACCGTCACCGTCTCCACCCGGCGGGTCCACTGATCGGACGCAGGGTTCGGCTGCGCGGCTCGGTCCACGCCGTCCGTGCCGAGCGGCCGGTGTGGTGGTCGTCCTCTCGAGGGTCGGCGCAGTAGGTGAGCCTGCACCGGTCCGTCACTTTGAGTCTCAGGTGTGCCTACAGCGAGTCATCACGTGCTGCGCGGTGAGGCGACGGCGGCCGGGAGCGGGACGCAGTCGATCCGTTTCTGGGCCCGCACCATCGGGGCGTCGGCCTGGGATCTGCTGGACGGGCACACGGTGGCCGGCACCGTCGCCAGCAAGCGCGTGGTCACCGACCGGCTGTCGATCGGGGAGGCCTTCGAGTACCAGATCGCGCACTGCGACGACACCGGCTGCACCAGCTCCGAGGTGCAGACCGGGCACGTCTCCCCGGACCTGGCCGCCGGCTCGCGGCCGGGTGCGGCCCGGCTGCCGTTCACGGTCGGGGACCGGATCACCGCCCAGGTCGATGTCGGCACCGGCAACCTGTTGGTCTCCACCACCGAGCTGAGCCTGCCCCGGGTGGCCGGCTCCCTGGAGCTTGGGCTGGCCTACAACGGGCTCACCCTGGCCGAAGGCTCCCGGTTCGCCTCGGCGATCGCTCCCGGCTGGCGGTTCTCCACGGCGCCGGACCTGCGGATCCGGGAAAATCCGGGCGCCTCGGTCAGCGTCTACGGGCCGGACGGCCTGACCGGCACCTTCCTGCGGCAGGCCGGGTCGAGCACCGCCTACACCGCGCCCGGTGCCGGCAACCTGATCACCGACCCGAACAGAAACATCTCCCTGAGCTACACCGGCGGCGACCAGCTCTCCGACGTGTCCGGCCAGTACACCGGCTCCTACACCTTCGCCGGCACCACCCAGACCGAACTGGATCTCCCAGGTCGTCCCCGGCGGCGGCACCATCACCTACACCTGGGGCCGCACCGACGCCCACGGGCTGCCGATCCTGGAGTCGCTCGCCAACGGCAACGGCACCACTCATCTGACCCACGACGACACCGGCACCCCGCTGGCGATCCAGACCTACTCCGGCGCGATCGCCTACTACGCCCTCGACGGCCTCGCCTCACCCGTCGCCCTGATCAACACCTCAGGTGCGCACATCGCCAGCTACAGCTACGACCCCTGGGGCCAGGTCACCATCGACAACATCACCGGCAACACCGCCGCCGCCATCAGCCCCTACCGCTTCGTCGGCGGCCTGGACGACCGCACCACCGGCTGGATCAAGTACGGCCAGCGCTACTACGACCCGGCCACCGGCCGCTTCACCCAACAAGACCCCCTCGAAACCCTCGCCGACCCCACCCGCGCCAACCGCTACGAATACACCGCCAGCAACCCCACCAACTACGTCGACCCCACGGGTCGCGACTTCGTTGGTTGGAGCTGCGCGTCAACTGTTATCGGAACTCTTGTGACCGAGGTCGGCGCAGGTTATGCCATCTTGACGGGTACTCTCGGCCCAGTTGGTGCTGGCTTTGCACTTGCGGGGATCGGTCTTGGTCTTCTAGGCACAGCCACGGGATGCCCGTAGAGGAGGTTCGTAGAGATGCGTAGAACTGGGCGATCCGGGCTGGTCCTGACCATCGCACTTCTCGGCCTAGGAGCCATACTGTTGGCCATCGCAGGCCTACTAGAAGTATCCGGGTCCGGGTGGATACAGCTGCTTGCGGCTGCTTGCGTAGTCGTTGCGCTGATTATCACGATAACTCGGTCAAGATCCACCCCTTCCGACTAAAGAAGTGCTTTGGACCCGAGCCGCGGCAACGTTATCAGTACGCCGCCAGCAACCCCATCGACTACATTCTAGAGTTCACGGGTAATGCGCTCCAGATCGGAGTCGGCTGCCTCAGCGGAGTAGCCCTGGTTTGGGGAACAGGTGTCGGTTACATGGCGACTGCCGCTGCCGACACCGCCGGGACGGTCGCCGCAACCCCTTGGTGGCTGCGCCGTAGGCGGACTTGTCGCATACGGCAACGGTGAGATCATCACGCCATGAAGCCGTTGCCTGCCCGCTTGATCGGATTCTGGGTCCTCGTGGTCGCCCTCTGCACGCTCGCCTTGATTCGTGGGCTCAGTACCGAAGGGGAACGACGGATTGTGTGGGCCGCCTTGGGTACGCTTGGCTTGGTTAGTGCACTCATATTCCTCATGGGGTGGGTGCGTCAGTCTAGACGCCAGTGAGACGCGTCGCCAGTCGACACAGCCTCCACAGAGCCAAGCGGACCACGTCGGCGGCCAGCAGGTCGAGGTCGGCGATCAACGTCATCGGCGGGCACATCGCCAGCTATGAGTAAGACCCTGGGGCCAGGTCACCATCGACAACATCACCGGCAACACCGGCGCCGCCATCAGCCCCTACCGCTTCGCCGGCGGCCTCGATGACTGCACCCCCGGCTGGATCAAGTACGGCCAGCGCTTCTGCGACCCGGCCACCGGCCGCTTCACCCAGCAAGACGCCCTCGAGGTCCCTGCCGACCCCTCCCGCGCCAACCGCTACGAATACGCCGCCAGCAACCCCGCCAACTACATCGACCCGACTGGCATGTACCCCATCAACAACTGCCAGTGGGCTGACACCTGTCCGGAGGGCGGCTATGGCGCCGGTGGCACACCAGAAGAAATGTGCGAGGTGAGCGTCTACTTCATCGGCGCACTGGCTAGCATTTTCGTGACCGGTGGCGCGTCGATCCCAGTCGGCCTCGGCATTGGCGCGTTGGGGTTCGGCTGCAACGAGTTTTGAGGGGAGGTGCGGGATGACCCAGGAGTACGAGCCCCATAAGGATGGGCGCCGACCGATTAAACTACACACCGTCATGCGGATTGGATGGATAGTATCGCTTATGACGTTCCTGACCTTGCTGCTCGCTGAAGACGAGGGTGTCTCGCCAGTGGCGATCTGGTTGGTGTTCGCAGTAAGCGTCGCATTCTCGATCACTCTTGGCCTGCTCGGATTCGAGAAGAAGCGACGGCGAAACGCTGACAGGGGGAAAGCCGACTAGCCGTCCAGAGCCATCAACTTTAGGAGCCCTAGAGGGTTATTCACGCGGTAGCGAAGAAGTGTAGATTTACTACGGCTGAGATGGTTTCCTTGAACGTGGCGAGAGGTCGCCGGTAATCGGTGTGGAGGATGCGCCAGGTCTTGAAGTGCGCAATCGCCCGCTCGATCATATAGCGGATGCGATTGACTTCCGTGTTGAACTCCTTCTCCCAGTCGAGGAGTGCGCGGTGCGGAGGCTTCCTGATCGGGGTCATCATGTCGGCGCCGACGTATCCCTTGTCGCCCATCCACTCGCTCGGCTCAAGCGTGTCCAGGATGCCGGAGAGCTTGAGAGCGGCGCTGTCGTGGCGGCGCCCGTCGACCGGGTCGGAGACCCAGGCCAGTCGGCCGTACAGGTCGCAGACCACCTGGACGTTCAGGCCGGTGGTGCGGTGCTTGCCGGAGTACAGCTCTCGGTGCCCTGACCAGGACCAGCGCGGTAGCAGCGTGCCGTCCACGAGGTACTGGTCTCGGGGATCGAGGTCCTCGGCGACCGGAGCGAAGTCGCTCAGGGCCGCGCTGAGCACCGGCGTCAACGCCGTGATCGCCCGGCTGACCGTGGATTGGGAGACCTCGAACGCCTCGGCGATCTCGGCCTTCACGCGGTTGCGGCGCAGGTACCCCAGCGTCACCACCACCGACTTGCACAGGCCCAGGATGGGCGCAATGCCACGTAGCTTAAGTTGATCATGCTGCCCGGGGTTGGAGTGCGCGGATGGTGACCGTGGGCGGTCCGGAGTGGCGGATGCTGCGCTCGCCTGGCTTCTTGACGCGGTAGCTGTTGTGGCGGG
>NZ_SPQN01000068.1 GCF_004571065.1 Geodermatophilus sp. DF01-2 | reverse complement strand
GATCTCTGCGCGAGGCGCTCCCGCTCACCCTGCCGTCCCCGGAGCCGCCGCCGCTCGCCGGGCGGCTCGACCGCCAGCCGCGCGCCGGAGCCACCGCCCCGGGCCGGGCGCGGGTGGTCGTGGAGCCGCCGGAGAGCCACGGCGACCACTGCCTGACCGTGGCCGTGTACGGGGTGCTCGTCGCGCCGGTGTTCGGCGCCGAGCCGGTCGCGCCCTTCCTGGTCGGGCTGGCCCACCATCTGCACAACGTCGTGCTGCCCGACGCCGGGTTCGCCGGCGAGGTGCTGCTCGGCTCGGCGCTGCCGCGGGTGATGGCCACGCTGGAGGAGCGCGAGCTCGCCGCGCTCCCTGCGGCTCTGGCCGATCGGCTGCGGGCGGTGCTCACCCTGCGCGCGGACGCGGGTGCGCCGGAGTCGCAGGCCTTCCACGCCGCCGACGTCCTCGACCGGGTGCTGCAGGTCCACCACCACGCGCAGGCCGCGGCCTTCACCGCGGAACAGGCGCTCGACGACCTCGAGCTCGTGCACGCCGGGCCGGTGCAGGCCTTCCACCTCGACGTCCTGGCGGCGGCGGGGCTGTGAGCACTGCGGCACCCACCGTCCCGGTGGTCGACGGCATCCCGTTCGCCCGCGCGGGGCGCGAAGAGCTGCGTGCCGAGGTCGCCGGCCGGCTCGCCGCCGGCGAGGTCGACCGGGCGCGGGTGGCGCTGCTGGCCGACGCCGACGACTGGTGGACCGAGCCGCCTCCACCGCCCGAGCAGCTGGCCCGGGTGCCGGCCGCGACCACCCTGCGGGAGGCGATGGGGCTGCTGGGCATGGGCCGGGTGGCCGACTACTTCGCCCACCGCTGGTCCGACCCCACCCACCTGGCCGGCCTGGCGCTGCTGCAGCAGCACTGGCCGGGGAGGAGGCCGGTGGTGGACGTCGCCTGCGGCATCGGCACCCACCTGCGCGAGCTGGCCCGCCGCGGCTGCACCGACCTGCTCGGCGTCGACGTCGTCTGGGCCAAGCTCTGGCTGGCGCGGCGCTTCGTCTGTTCCACGGCGCGCTACGTCTGCGCCGACGTCACCACCGCCCCCGACCTGGGCGTGCAACCACCGGCCTACGTGCTGTGCCACGACGCCTTCTACTTCCTGCGCGACAAGCCGGCCGCGGCCGCGGCGATGCGCGCACTGGCCGGGAACGGCGGCACCGTCGTCGTCGGGCACGCGCACGTCGCCGACCCGCACGGGGCGCCGCTGACGCCGGAGGGCTACGCCGCGGTGCTCGGCACCGACCTTCTCTACGACGACGCCGAGCTGACCACCGCGCTGCTCGCCGGCCGCGCCCCCCGTCCTGCCGCGGCGGCCGACCTGCACTCCAGCGAGGCGGTCGCCCTGGTCGCCGGCGACCCGTGCTCCCCCGCCCAGGCCGACCTCGGCGAACCCCTACCGCCACTGCGACCCAACCTGCTCTACGTGGACGGCGAGCTGTGCTGGCCCAGCGAGCGCTACGCGGCGGAGTACGGCCCGCGGTCGGCGTACCTGCCGGCCCGCTGGCCGGACCCGCTGCCCCCCGACGCCGCCCGCCGCCGGCTGCTCGTCGACCTGCCGGAGGCGTGGTGAAGGCGCCGACCTGCCATCGAGATGCACGTTCTCGTGGTGATCAAGCGCTGATGGCCACGAGTTCGTACACCTCGCGGGACGAGGGGCGGTCGTGAGCGCCGTCGGGTGGGGCATTGCCGGCTGCGGCTGGGTGGCCCGCGACCACGCGCTGCCCGCGCTGGCGGGGACGCCGGGCGCCCGCGTCGTCGCCCTGCACGACCGCGACCCTCAGGCCATGGCCCGGCTGGACGTCGACGTCCCCCGGTGCACCGACCTCGACGCGTTCCTGCGCATCCCCGGGCTGGACGCGGTCTACGTCGCCGTGCCCAACGCCGCGCACCGGGAGGTGGTCGAGGTGGTGGCCGCGGCCGGCAAGGCGGTGCTCTGCGAGAAGCCGCTGGCCGCCGACGTCGCCGACGCCCGCGCCATGGTCACCGCCGCCCGCGAGGCCGGCGTCCTCCTCGGGACGGCGTACGACCAGCGCTGGCACCCCGCGCACGTGCGGCTGCGCGAGCTGGTGCCCGACCTCGGCACGGTCACCGCGCTGCGGATCGTCTACTGCTGCTGGCTGCCCGCCGACTGGACGCCGGACGGCCGGCCGCACGACAACTGGCGGGTCGACCGCGCCCGCGCCGGCGGCGGCGCGGCGATCGACCTCGCCCCGCACGGGCTGGACCTGGCCGGCGTGCTGCTCGGCGAGGACGTCGTCGAGCTGCATGCGCTGCTGCAGCGACGGGTGCAGGACTACCCGGTGGACGACGGCGCGCTGCTGGCCGGGCGCACCGCCGGCGGCGTGCTGGTCGACCTGCACGTCGCCTTCAACACCCCCGACGCCCTCCCCCGCCGCCGGCTGGAGGTGGTCGGCACCCGCGGGACGGCCGTCGCCGTCGACACGATGGGCCAGACCGCCGGCGGCTCGCTGACGCTGCACCGGCCGGAGCCCGTCGACGTCCCCTTCGCCGGGGACTCCCCCTTCGCCGCCCAGTTCGCCGCCTTCACCGCCGCGGTCGCAGGGCACGCGCCCTGGCCGTACGACGCCGCCCGCGACCTGGCGCTGCACCGGCTGCTCGTCGAGGCCCTGGACACCGCCGCCCACCGGGCGGCCGACACCACGTCTCCGGGAGCTCGTGCTCTGCCCACCCACGTGGGCAGAGCACGAGTTCCCGGAGGACGACCCCCCGGGAGGTACCCGTGACCGCCACCAACCCCTACCGCGGCCTGCTGCCGGACCTGCCCGCGTTCGCCTGCACCAACTGCGGGCACTGGCAGCGCTGGCCGGCGCCGGGGCCGCAGGTGTGCCCGGTGTGCGCCGACGTCCGCAACGCGCTGCCGGAGGACGGCTTCGAGTTCGTCACGCCTGCGCAGGCCGACGCGCTGGTCACCGGGTTCTGCCGGCCGACCGCCATCGCGGGCGTGACCGAGTTCGGCACCGAGCCGCGCTTCGGGCTGGACAGCCGTGGCTGGGTGATCGAGAGCGACGCCGGCCTGGTCGGCTTCGAGTGCGCCCCCTGGTACACCGCCGACATGCTCGCCCAGCTGCGCCGCATGGCCGAGGTGCACGGCGAGTTCGAGATCCTGGCCGCCAGCCACGTGCACGGCTACGGCGCGCTGTGGCAGCTGCAGCAGGAGCTCGAGCCGCGGGTGGTCTGCGTCGGCGTCCGCGACCTGGAGTGGACCAAGGCCTTCCGGGTCACCTGGCCGGCGGACGACGAGCTGGAGCTGGCCCCCGACCTCACCCTGCACCGCACCGGCGGCCACTTCCCCGGCCACTCGGTGCTGCACGACCGCCGCCGCGGCCTGCTGTTCTGCGGCGACTCGCTGAAGGTCGACCTCGACGAGGCCGGTCGGCCGGTCGCCCTCAGCGCGCACAAGGCCTTCCACGCGCAGATCCCGCTGTCGCACGGCGAGCTGCGCGAGTACCTGACCGTGGTCGGCGCGTTGGACTTCGGGGCCGTCGCGACCCCGTTCGAGCTGGTCCGCGGGGTCACCACCGACCACGTCGTCCACCTGGTGCAGCGGCTGCTGTCCGGGCCGCCGGACGCCGCTCCCGTCGCGTTGGCGGACCTGTGAGACCCGCGGAGCGCTACCTCGCCTCCTTCCCGGGAACCGTCGACGAGTTCGCGATCGAGGGCCTCGACGTCCTCGACGTGCCGCTGCACAGCGCCGTCCTCGCGCCCTCACCCGAGCACCCCGGCGGCAGCGGCCTGGGTTACGGCGCCACCCGCGAGGAGGCGCGCACCGGGGCGCTGGGCGAGATGGCCGAGATGGCGCTGTCGCTGCGCACCCACCAGAGGGTGGAGCGCACGCAGGGCTCCTACGCGGAGATGACCCGCCGGCACGGCCGGGACCGGGTGACCGACCCGCGCACCCTCTGCCTGGAGGCCGGCAGCGCCTACGACGACGACCGGCCGCTGCAGTGGCTGCCGATGACCCGGCAGCGGGACGGCGAGACGGTCCTGGTCCCCGCCGAGCTGGTCGCCTCCGCGCCCGACGACCTGCCCGGGAACCCACCACCCGGCGGCTGGCTGACCACGGTCGTCACCAACGGTCAGGGCGCGGCCTTCGACGCCGAGCGGGCGATCGCGCACGCGCTGCTGGAGGTGCTGCAGCGCGACGGCAACGCCACCTCCTTCCGCGCTCTGGACCGCGGCGTCGTCATCGACCTCGAGGGGCTGCGCGACCCCGACGCGCTCGCCCTGCTCGACCGGCTCGACGCCGCGTGCATCGACGTGGTGGTGAAGCTGGCCGCCACCGACCTCGGCGTCGTCGACGTCTACGCCGTCGGCTGCTCGAGCGACCTGTCCGAGCCGGTGCCGGTGATGGCGACCGCGTGCGGCGAGGCGGCCCACCCCGACCGGGACACCGCCGTCCGCAAGGCGCTGCACGAGTTCGCCTCGGCGCGCAGCCGCAAGGCGTTCATGCACGGCCCCTTCGACGTCGTCCTGCCGGCGACCCCGCCGGGCTACCTCGAGTCGTGGCGCGGCGGGCACCCACCCGAGCGGCTGGCCGAGGAGGACCGCGCACTCGAGGCGATGCTCGCCTGGACCCGGATGGGCACCGGCGCGCTGGTCGACCTGCTGCGGGACACGGTCCTGTCGCGTCGGGAGACCGTCGCGCTGACCGATCTGCCCACGTGGTCCGGGGGCGACCTGCACGGCACGGTCACCGGCGCCCTGCACGCCGCCGGGCACGACGTGCTGGTCGAGCTGCAGCCCTCGATCGGCGACGCGGTGGCGGCCAAGGTCCTGGTGCCGGGGCTGGAGGTCGAGACGATGTCCTACGGGCGGATCGGTGAGCGCGGGGTGCGCCGGCTGGCCGACCGGGGCGACCCGCTGGTGGTCATCGGCGCCGACCCCGGCGGTTGGGCGCGGGTCCACCTGACGTCCGACGCCGAGGAGCGCCTGGGCGGACCGGCCTGGTTCGACCGCACCGGGGCCGACCGGCGGGTGGGCGCCCTCTACGCCCTCTACCGGGAACCGGGCCGGCACACGGTCGCGGAGGTGCTGGCCCGGTGACCGAGCTCGTGAGGTCGCCGATGGACCTGAGGTACGCGTACAACACCAACGGGCTGACCTCGCACCGGCTCGACGACGCGCTGGCCTTCCTCGCCGACACCGGCTACGCCGGCGTGGCGCTGACGCTGGACGTCGTCCACCTGGACCCCTTCGCGCCGGACGTCCGGAAGCAGGCGGAGAGGACGCGGGCGCGCTGCGACGAACTGGGCCTGGGCGTCGTCGTCGAGACCGGCGCCCGGTTCCTGCTCGACCCGCGGGTCAAGCACGAGCCGACCCTGGTCACCCCGGACGCCGAGGGCCGGGCGCGACGCCTCGCCTACCTGCGGCTGGCCTGCGATCTGGCCGAGGTCCTGGGCGCGGAGGCGGTCAGTTTCTGGGCGGGCGTGCCGCGGCCGGGGGTGGACCGCGACGCGGCGTGGGGCTGGCTGGTCGACGGCGTCCGCGCGCTGGTCGACAGCTCCGGCGGGGGTCCGTACACCCTCGCCGTCGAGCCCGAGCCCGGGATGCTGGTCGAGGACTGCGACGGGTGGGCCCGGCTGGCCGCCGAGGTCCCCGGCATCTCGCTCGCGCTGGACACCGGCCACTGCGTCGTCGCCGGGGCGTACGCGCCGCAGGAGGCCGTGGCCCGGTTCGCCCCGCACCTGGGCACGGTCGCCGTGGAGGGCATGCGCCGCGGCGTGCACGACCACCTGCCCCTCGACGAGGGGGACGTCGACCTGCCCGCGGTGCTCGGCGCGCTGCGGACCGCCGGCTGGGACCGGCTGGTGACCCTCGAGCTCTCCCGCGACGGGCACCGGGCGCACGAGATGGTCCCGCGGGCGATGGCCACCCTGCGAGCGGCGGAGGAGTCATGAGGATCTGCTTCGTCAGCCGGCGCTACTGGCCGGCGGTGAGCGGGATGAGCGTCTACGCGGAGAACCTGCTGCGCGAGCTGGTCGCCCTCGGCTCCGAGGTGACGCTGGTCAGCCAGTACCGCGACGACGAGGCCGGCACCCGGGTCTACGGCGGCGGTCCGCCTCCGGCCGACCGGGTGCCCGACGGCGTCGAGGTGGTGGCGCTGCCCAGCCGCGGCGAGACCGTCGTCCCGGCCGACTGGGAGGGCGACGTCGACGAGATCGTGCGCACCGTCGTCGGCCTGCACGAGCAGCGGCACTTCGACGTCCTGCACGCCCAGTACGGCTACCCGCCGGGGCTCGCCGTGCTCGCCGCCGCCCGGGAGACCGGGCTGCCGGCCGTGGTGAGCATCCAGGGCGGCGACGGCCACTGGGTGGGCACCTGCTGCACCACCCACGCCGAGGCGATGCGCACCGTCGTCGACTTCTCGAGTGCGGTGCTCATCGGCAGCGCCAGCTTCCGCGACGAGGTGGTCGGCAACCTCCGCTGCGACCCGGCGCGGTTCACCGTCATCCCCGGTGCCACCGACACCCGGCGGTTCACGCCGGCGGAGCGACCGCTGGGCGCGCTGCAGGAGCCGCCGGTGCTGCTCTTCCACGGCCGGGTCGACCGGCGCAAGGGCGTGCTCGACCTGCTCGAGGCGCTGCCCGACGGCGTCCGGCTGGTCGTCTCCGGCATCGGCCCCGACCTCGACGAGGCCAGGGCGCGCGCCGACGCGCGGACGACGTTCCTCGGCTACGTCCCGCCCGACGAGGCGCCGGGGGTCTACCGCTCGGCCGACGTCTTCGTCAGCCCCACCTACAGCGAGGGCTTCAGCAACACCCTGCTCGAGGCCATGGCCAGCGGGTTGCCCACGGTGAGCACCAACAGCGTCGGCGTCGTCGACTGCCTGCGGCACGAGGAGAACGGGCTGCTGCACCGCCCGGGGAACGTCGCCGGACTCCGTGCCGCGCTGGAGCGCCTGCTGGCCGACGCCGACCTGCGGGCACGACTGGCACGGACGGCGCTCGACGAGGTCCGGCGGCTCTACTCGTGGCCGGTGCTGGCCCGCTCGATCGACGCGGTCCACCGGTCGGTGGCCGGCAGCACTCCGGATCCCGGCTGGTCGATGCCGACGGAGGTCGACCTCTCCTGCCGGTTCCGGTCGGCGGCGCACCTGCTGTGAGGGTGCTCGCGGTCAGTCCGCACCTCGACGACGCCGCCTTCTCCGTCGGCGGGACGCTGGCGGCGCTCGTCGCGGCCGGGCACGAGGTCACCGTGCTCACCTGCTTCACCGCGAGCGTGCCCCAGCCGGCCGGCTTCGCGCTCGCCTGCCAGCTGGACAAGGGGGTGCCGGCCGACGTCGACTACCTGGCTCTGCGCCGGGCGGAGGACGCCGCGGCGATGGCCGTGCTGGGCGCCACTCCCGGGTACCTGGGCCTGCCCGAGGCGCCGCACCGCGGCTACACCAGCGCGGCCGACCTGTTCGCCGGCGTCCATCCGGGGGACGACGTCTGGCGGTCGCTGACCGCGGCGCTGGCCGGGCACGACGCCGACCTCTGGCTGGCGCCGCAGGCGCTCGGCGGCCACGTCGACCACCTGCAGGTGCTCCGCGCCGTCGCCGGGATCGACCGGCCGGTGCTGTGGTGGCGCGACAGCCCCTACGTGCTGCGCGATCCGGCCGCCGTCCCCGGTCCGGACCTGCCGGGCGGGCTGGCTCGGGTCACGCTGCCGCAGGACCTCGACCGGCGCGCCGACGCCTGCGCCTGCTACGCCACCCAGCTCGGTTTCCAGTTCGGCGGGGTGGAGGCGATGCGGGCCGCGCTCGCCGGGCTGCCCGAGGTGCTGCTGGCCGGGGACCGGGCGCGGGCGGTGGTTGCCGGGCTCGACACCGGTGCGGTCCGGTGAGCTGGCTGGTCACCGGCGGCGCCGGGTACGTCGGGGCGCACGTCGTCCACGCCATGTCGGCCGCGGGCGAGGAGGTCGTCGTCCTCGACGACCTGTCCGCCGGCGACCCGGGCCGGCTGGCCGGGCTGCCGTCGGTCCCGCTCGTCGTCGGGTCGGTCCGCGACCGGGGGCTGGTGCGCCGGGTGCTGCGCGAGCACGCGGTGCAGGGCGTGGTGCACCTCGCCGGCCGCAAGCAGGTCGCCGAGTCGGTGGCCGACCCGCTGCTGTACTACGCGGAGAACGTCGAGGGCATGGTGGCGCTGCTGGAGAGCTGCCGGGCGAAGGGCGTTCCCCGGTTCGTGTTCTCCTCCAGCGCCGCCGTCTACGGCCTGCCCGCGACCGAGCAGGTCGACGAGGACGCCGACTGCCGGCCGATCTCGCCGTACGGACGGACCAAGCTCGTCGGTGAGTGGTTGGTGCGCGACAGCGCCGCCTGGGGCCTGTCCGCGGTCACCCTGCGCTACTTCAACGTCGCCGGCGCGGGGACACCACGGCTCGGCGACCGGGGGACGGCGAACCTCGTCCCGCTGGTGTTCGCGGCGGTGGAGACCCGCCGGCGGCCGGTGCTGCACGGCGCCGACCACCCGACCCCCGACGGCAGTCCGGTGCGCGACTTCGTGCACGTCACCGACGTCGCCGAGGCCCATCTCGCCGCGGCCCGTGCGCTGACCGCCGGCGCGCCCGGCGGCACGTACAACGTCGGGCGCGGCGAGGGCAGCAGCGTGCTGGAGGTGCTGCGTCTCGTCGGTGAGGTGACCGGGGCCGACACCACCCCCGAGGTCGTCGGCGCGCGCCCCGGTGACCCGGCCCGGGTGGTGGCCGCCGTCGACCGGATCGCCCGCGACCTGGACTTCCGCGCCCGGTGCGACCTGCGGCTCATCGTCGAGAGCGCCTGGGCGGCCTGGCGGGCGACCCGACCGCGCTGACCGGCACCGGCGGTCCCCTCGACGGCCGCGTCCGGAAACCGCCAGTTCCCGCGGCCCGGCGCTGTCATGCTCGTCTGCGTGACACCGCCGCTGGACGCCGAACGCTGCTACCGCGCGGTCGCCAGCCGCGACGCCCGGTTCGACGGCTGGTTCTTCACCGCCGTCGCCACCACGGGCATCTACTGCCGCCCCTCCTGCCCGGCCCGCACGCCCCTGGCCCACAACGTCACCTTCTTCTCCACCGCAGCCGCGGCCCAGGGCGCCGGCTACCGCGCCTGCCGCCGCTGCCGCCCCGACGCCGTCCCCGGCTCGCCGGAGTGGGACGTCCGCGCCGACGTCGTCGCCCGGGCCATGCGGCTCATCGGCGACGGCGAGGTCGAGCGCTCCGGCGTCCCCGGGCTGGCCGCGCGGCTGGGCTACTCCGAGCGCCAGCTGCACCGGCTGCTCGTCGCCGAGCTGGGAGTGGGCCCGCTCGCGCTGGCCCGCGCCCGGCGTGCGCAGACCGCACGGCTGCTGGTCGAGACCACCGACCTGCCCATGGCCGACGTCGCCTTCGCCGCCGGGTTCGCCAGCATCCGGCAGTTCAACGAGACCGTGCGCGAGGTCTTCGCCGCCACCCCCACCGAGCTGCGCCGCACCGCGCCGGCCGGTCCCCCCACCGCGCCGGGCCGGGTGACCCTGCGGCTGGCCGCCCGCGCCCCGTTCGAGGCGGGCGAGGTGCTGCTCTTCCTCGGCGTGCACGCCGTCCCGGGCCTGGAGGAGTGGGACGGGACGACGTTCTCCCGCGTGCTCGACCTGCCGCACGGCCCGGCGGTCGTGCAACTCTCCCCCGCCCCGGACGGCGGCCCCGCGGTGACCGCCCGGCTGCGGCTGACCGCCCTGCGCGACCTCGGCGCGGCGGTGGCCCGCTGCCGCCGGCTGCTCGACCTCGATGCCGACCCGCTCGCCGTCGACGGCGTCCTGGGGGCCGACCCGGCGCTGGCCGGGCTGGTCGCCGCCGCACCCGGACGCCGGGTGCCCGGCTCGCCCGACGCCGACGAGCACGCCGTCCGCGCCGTCCTCGGCCAGCAGGTGTCGCTGGCCGGTGCCCGGACGCTCACCGCCCGCCTGCTGCGCGCCGCCGGCACGCCCCTGCCCGAGCCGGTCGGCACGCTGACCCACGCCTTTCCCCGGCCGGCCGCGCTGGCCGACGCCGACCTCACGGCCGTCGGCCTGACCGGGGCGCGCCGGCGCACGGTGCAGGCGCTCGCCGAGGCGCTGGACTCCGGCGCGGTGACCCTGGATCCCGGCGCCGACCGCGCCGAGGCCGGCCACACGCTGCGCGCCGTCCCCGGGATCGGCCCGTGGACCGCTGCACTCGTCGCACTGCGCGGCCTGGGCGACCCGGACGTCTGGCTGCCCGGCGACCTCGCGCTGCGACGCTCGCTGGCCGCCCTCGGCAGCTCCGACGCCGACGCCGCGGCCCGCTGGCGCCCGTGGCGGTCCTACGCCGTCCTGCACCTGTGGTCGCTCGCCGTGCCCACGCCGTCCACCCGTCCCCACCTCTGCGATCGGAGCGCCTCATGACCCAGCAGCCCGCCCGCTCGGCGACCGTCGGGACCCCGCCCGGGCCCTTCACCGTGGTCGTCGCTCCCGACGGCGCCGTCCTGGCCAGCGGCTGGACCGACGACCTGACCGAACTCCTCCCCGTCGTGCACCGCGCGCTGCGGCCGGCCTGCGTCGAGCCGGTCGAGCACCTGCCCGTCCTCGACGCGGTAGCAGCGTTCGTGGCCGGCGACCTGACCGCGATCGACGTCGTCGCGGTGCGCCAGCGGTCCGGCCCGTTCCTCGAGGACGCCTGGGAGGTGCTGCGGACCGTGCCGGCCGGCGCGCCGGACACCTACGCCGCCTTCGCCGCGCGGTGCGGTCGACCCGCCGCGGTCCGAGCGGCGGCCAACGCCTGCGCGCGCAACTCCGCGGCGCTGTTCGTCCCCTGTCACCGGGTGCTCGGCTCGGACGGCGGGCTCGGCGGCTTCCGCTGGGGGACGCCGGTCAAGCGCTGGCTGCTCGACCACGAGACAGCGCACGCCGCCGTCCCCGCCTGAAGAAGGACCACCCTTCCCTCAACGCCTGTCGGCCCCCTCCCGGGCACCGCCGCGGCCCCGTGCAGAGGCTCGCCGCGAGCTTGCGAGCGGTGAGTAGGACGGGGTCCTTCCACCTGAAGGGCGGCCGTGTGGCTCCCGGGAACTGTCGGGCCCGTCCGGCAGGCTGACCGGTCGTGGACGCCGCCTCCCTGCTCACCGGTCTGCTCCTCGGCGCGCTGCTGGCCACCGCGGTCACCCTGGGCGTCGTCGCGCTGCTCGCCCGGCGCCGACCGGCCGACGACGGCCTGGATCCGGTGCACGAGTCGCTGGACCACCTGCACCGGTTGCTGGCCGGCATGGAGCGGGCCCGGGCCACCGCGCACGGGGAGCTGCGCGAGCAGATGGGCACCGTCGGCCAGGCGTCGTCGATGCTGCGACAGGAGACCGCTGCGCTGGTCACCGCG
The DNA here is from genome assembly GCF_004571065.1 of Geodermatophilus sp. DF01-2. Taxonomy (GTDB): domain Bacteria; phylum Actinomycetota; class Actinomycetes; order Mycobacteriales; family Geodermatophilaceae; genus Geodermatophilus. Next base: position 12,675 of record NZ_SPQN01000068.1, on the reverse strand, counting down.
CTGCGCACCCCGCACGTCCGCGGTCGCTGGGGCGAGGTGCAGCTGCGCCGGGTGGTCGAGGTGGCCGGCCTGCTCGAGCACTGCGACTTCGTCGAGCAGCCCGGCGGCACCAACGACGCCGGGGCGGGCGTCCGTCCCGACCTCGTGGTCACCCTCGCCGACGGTCGCCAGGTGGTGGTCGATGCCAAAGTGCCGTTCACGGGCTACATCGAGGCGGTGCAGGCCGAGGACGTCGCGGTGCGGGCGAAGCGGGTCGCCGCGCACGCTCGCCAGCTGCGCACCCACGTCGACGCCCTCGCCGCCCGCCGTTACCCGACGGCGTTCCGCCCCGCAGCCCCGTTCACGGTGCTCTTCGTGCCCTCCGACGGGTTCCTGACCACCGCCCTGGAGGCCGAGCCGGGCCTGCTGGAGTACGGCTTCGCCCGCGACGTCGTCCTGGCCACCCCCAGCACGCTGCTGGCGCTGCTGCGCACCGTCGCCTACTCGTGGCGGCAGGAGCGGCTGGCCCGCGACGCCGACCAGGTGCTCGAGGTCGGCCGCCGCCTGCACGCCCGCCTCTCCACCCTGTCGGGCCACCTCACCCGCCTGGGTTCGGCGCTCTCCTCGACGCTGAGCCGCTACAACGAGACGGTCGGCTCCTACGAGGGCTCGGTGCTGGTCGCCGCGCGCCGCTTCGACGACCTCGGGGTGGCCGAGACGCCGGTGCCGACGCCGGAGCCGGTGGAGGCCACGGTGCGCACCCTGCGGCCGGCCGAGCTGCCCACGCCGGCCGACCGCCCGCAGTCCCCGATCGAGGAGCGGGACGGCACCACCGGCTGAGGCACCCCCGGCTGGGCCTTCGCGAGGTGGGCGCCGATGGCGCAACCCGGGGTACCTCCGACGTCGCGCCGGTACCGCTCCGCCCCACCCGCCCCGCCCGCCACGTCAGATGTGCGTGCAGCACCGTTGTTTTGGCAGGTGTGCACAGCGCGCGTCGGTGTCGTCCTCCCCCGCCGACACCGCGGCCGTCGTTACCGTTGCCCTCGACAGGGACCTCCCGGTGGAGGTCCGCCACGAGGGGACGGGAGGTCCGCCATGGCCTCGGTGAGGTCGGCCGACACCTGGCGCGAGTCCGGTGCGCGCGCCGAGCGACGCGCCGCTGCCCGTCCCGGGCCGGCCGAGTACGTCTCCCGCATCGGCCGCCCGCCGGTTCCGCCGCCGCCCCCGCGCATGCGGTCCACCGAGCTGCCGCCGTTCCCCGAGCACCTGGCGCGCGCCGCCCGCAGCCGGGACGACGACCGCCGCGCCCCGATGCCCCCGCGCGCGGCCGCCGAGCGGACCGGGCGCTCGTCCCGGGACGGCGAGCGGACCGGGCGTTCCCCCTGGGACGGCGAGCGTGGCCGCGCCATCGATCCCGGCGCCTCCCGCCACGGCTCCTCCCATCGGGACGCCTTCCACCACGACTCCTCCGCACGCCCGCGCGGCCGCGAGGAGCTCGAGAGCCGTCGCCGCGGTCCCCGTCCGCCCGAGCCCCGGTCCGCAGCACCCCGGTCCACGGGCCGCGGTGCAGCGGCGTCGGCACCCGAGCGCGGCAGCCGCCTACGCGGCGTGGCCGCCGTCCTCGCGGTCTTCCTGGTCACGCTCGCCGGTGCGGCCCTCGACTCCTGGATCGGGGCCGGCCTGGGCATCGTCACGCTGGCGACGCTGACCGGGGCGAGCGCTGCGGGCGCGCTGCTGGTCCGCCGCCGCGACCTGCTCACGATGGTGGTCGCCCCGCCGCTGGTCTTCATCGTCGTCGCCGTGCTCAACACCGCGCTGGCGCCGTCCGCGTCGCTGAACCTCCCGACGGTGGCCACCCTGCTCATCCGCGGCTTCCCCGCGATGGCGATCGCCACGGCGGCCGCCCTGGTCGTCGCGCTCGTCCGCTGGGCCGCCCGCCACTGAAGGAGGGCCCTGTCCTCTCCGCCCTTCGCATGGCTCGGGACGGGGCCATCCTCGTTCGTGGGGTCTTCAGGCTCCGTCGGCGGTGGGCTCGGTGCGGCGGGGCCGCAGCTCGTGCGGCAGGGCGAACACCAGTCGCTCCTCGGCGGCCTTGACGGTCCCCACGTCGGGGTAGCCGCGCTCGGCCAACCAGTCGAGAACCTCGCCGACCAGCACCTCGGGCACCGACGCGCCGCTGGTGACGCCGACGGTGGCCACGCCCTCGAGCCAGGCCGGGTCGATCTCGGAGGCGAAGTCGACCAGGTGGGCGTCGCGCGCACCGGCCTCCAGCGCCACCTCCACCAGCCGCACGGAGTTCGACGAGTTGGTCGACCCGACGACGACGACCAGGTCGCACTCGCCGGCCATCTGCTTGACGGCCTGCTGCCGGTTCTGCGTGGCGTAGCAGATGTCGTCGCTCGGCGGGGACTGCAGGCCGGGGAAGCGGGCCTTGAGCCGGTCCACGGTGGCCAGCGTCTCGTCGACCGAGAGCGTGGTCTGCGACAGCCAGACGACCTTCTCAGGGTCGCGGACCTGCACCCGGTCGACGTCGTCGGCGCCGTCCACCAGCTGGATGTGCTCCGGCGCCTCGCCTGAGGTGCCCTCGACCTCCTCGTGGCCCCGGTGGCCGATCAGCAGGATGTCGTAGTCGTCGCGGGCGAACCGCTTCGCCTCCTGGTGCACCTTGGTCACCAGGGGGCAGGTCGCGTCGATCGTGCGCAGGTTGCGCGCCGCGGCCTGCTGGTGCACGGCCGGGGAGACGCCGTGCGCGCTGAAGACGACGACCGAGCCCTCGGGCACCTCGTCGGTCTCGTCGACGAAGACCGCCCCGCGCCGTTCGAGGGTCGCCACCACGTGCTTGTTGTGGACGATCTGCTTGCGGACGTAGACCGGGGCGCCGTGGATCTCCAGCGCCCGCTCGACGGCGACCACCGCCCGGTCCACGCCGGCGCAGTAGCCCCGGGGATCGGCCAGCAGGACGCGTCCGCGCTGATCAGCCATGGCCCCATGGTAGGAGAAGGACCTCCCTGCCCTTCGGTGTTCGCATGCTCACACCGGGACCCTGCAGGGAGGCCGTCCGCGGGCGCCGGCGGACGAGACGCGTACCACCATCCGTGTGCTCCGCGCCAGCGCGGGGGTGTCGGGCGCGCCGATTCGGGGCAGGGTGGGGCCATGTCGCGTGAGATCCCCGAGGCCGTCCGAGCCTTCGCCGGCCTGGCCGCCACCGTCCTCGACGAGGCCCGCCGGCTTCCACAGACGCTGCCCGCGCTGCCGGTCCGCGTGATCGGCCTGGCCATGCAGGCCACCATGAAGCTGCAGCAGCACTACTCCGGCCTGGTCGCCCGCGGGGACGAGGTGTTCACCGGGGTCCGGGGCGAGGCCGAGCCGGGGCTGGCCACCTTCGACGAGGACCTGCCCGAGGCGCCCCCCACCGCCGCCGGACGCACCTCCGCCTTCGACCGGGCCACCGCCCCGGTGGCCGACGAGGAGGTCGCCGAGGAGGTCGCCGCGCTCCTCGACGACGAGGTCTCCGGTCTGCCCCAGGACCCGGCGCCCGAGGAGGTCGTCGAGGCGCTCGCCGACATCACCGACGAGGTGTCCGCCGCCGACGTCGGCCTCCAGCGCGCCGAGCCCGGGCTCACGCCCGAGGACGCGCTGGAGACGGCGCTGCTCGAGGCGGACGGCGCCCCCGACAGCGCCCTGGTCGACGGCGGCACCACAGACACCGGTGTCGACACCGACGAGATCGCGGAGACCCCCACCGACGTCGACGTCCTCACCCCGGACGGCGGCATCGCGACCGTCGAGGGCACGGTGACCGACGAGGGCGTCGCCGCGCCCGAGGCCCCGGCCGGCGAGGTCCCGGCCGGCCAGACCGCCGCCGAGACCGCCGGCGCTCCCGCCCAGGCCGACCGGCAGGACACCGCGGTCGACGAGGCGGCCGGCAGCGGCATGAGCGACGCCGAGACCCGCCCCTCGACCGGCGGGGCGCCGGCCGGCGAGGACCGGGACACGACCGGGAGCGGGGACGAGGTGGTCACCGCCGCGGGCGCGCAGGTCGACGACGCGCTCGGTGCCGGTGACGCCACCGCGCCCGCCGCGACCGACACCGCCGTCGCGACCGACACCGCCGTCGCGACCGACGAGGGCGGCACCGACGTGGCGGCGGCGACCGGTGTCCGCACCGACGTCGACGAGTCCGCGACCGCCGAGGAGGCCGCGGACACCACCGGCGCCGAAGCCGCCGGTGCCGCGCCGGTCGACGGCTACGACGGCTTCACCATCGCCCAGCTGCGCGGGCGGCTGCGCGGCTACCAGCTCTCCACGGTCCAGGACCTGGTCACCTACGAGGAGGCCACCCGCGCCCGCGAGCCCTATCTGCGGATGCTGCGCAACCGGCTGGAGAAGCTCGAGCGCCAGGCGGTCGAGGACAGCCCGCTGGCCCCGCGCGGCGCCTGAGGACGGGCACCGTCAGCCCCAGCGACCTCGCCCCACCTCCCCGGGAGGTGTCGGTGCCGTCTGACACGCTCGGGAGGTGACCGCACCCTCCACGCCGGAAGCCCCGTGGCCGGTCCGCACGGTGGCCCGCAAGGTCGCCGAGTGGATCGGCCGGCTGGGCGAGGTGTGGGTCGAGGGCCAGGTGGCGCAGTTGTCCCGGCGCGGCGCGGCGACCGTCTTCCTCACCCTGCGCGACCCCGCCGCCGACCTGTCGGTGCCGGTCACCTGCGCCCGGGACGTCGCCGACCGCCCCGGGCTGGAGCTGGCCGAGGGCGCCCGCGTGATCGTCCGCGCGCGTCCGGACTACTACATCGCCCGCGGGTCCTTCTCCCTGCGCGCCACCGAGATCCGCGCCGTCGGGCTCGGGGAGCTGCTCGCCCGCATCGAGCGGATCCGCCGGCTGCTGGCCGCCGAGGGTCTGTTCGACCCCGCCCGCAAGCGGCCGCTGCCGTTCGCCCCGGCCGTCGTCGGGGTGGTGACCGGCCGGGACAGCGCCGCCGAGCGCGACGTCCTGGTCACCGCCCGCCGACGCTGGCCGGCGGTCCGCTTCGCCGTCCACCACAGCCTGGTCCAGGGCCCCAGCGCGGCCGCGTCGGTGATCGACGGGCTGCGCCGGCTGGACGCCGACCCGGCGGTCGAGGTCATCGTCGTCGCCCGCGGCGGGGGGTCGGTGGAGGACCTGCTGCCCTTCTCCGACGAGGGCCTGGTCCGGGCGATCGCCGCCTGCCGCACCCCGGTGGTGACCGCCGTCGGCCACGAGACCGACACGACCCTCGTCGACCACGCCGCCGATGTCCGCGCGGCCACCCCCACCGACGCCGCGCACCGCGTGGTGCCGGAGATCGGCGAGCAGAGCCGGCTGGTGGACGGGCTGCGGGCCCGGGCGCGGCACCTGATCGGCGCCCGGCTGGAGCAGCAGGAGCGCTGGTTGGAGAGCGTCCGCAGCCGCCCGGTCCTGGCCGACCCGCAGCGGCTGCTGCACGGCCGGGCGGACGACGTCGAGCAGCTGCGCACCCGCGCCCGCCGCACCCTCACCCACCGGCTGGAGGGAGCCGAGCGCGACCTCGAGCACGCCCGGGCCCGGGTGGCCGCGCTCTCCCCCGCCGCGACGCTGCAGCGCGGCTACGCCGTCGTCCAGCGGGCCGACGGCACCCTCGTCCGCGACCCGGGCGAGGTCGGGGACGGCGAGCGGCTGTCGGTGCGGGTCGCGGGCGGCCGGCTGCCGGTGCGCGTCCACAGGGAGGATGGCCGACCGTGAGCGGACAGGAACGTGAGCGTCGCAGCGAGGAACGAGCGAGGAGCGGAGCGTTCCGCGGGAGCGAACCGAGGACATGGTGAGCGAGACCGCGAGCGAGCAGCCGGCGACCAGCTACGAGCAGGCCCGGGAGGAACTCGCCGACGTCGTCCGGCGGCTCGAGGCCGGCGGGCTGACCCTCGAGGAGTCGCTCGCCCTCTGGGAGCGCGGCGAACAGCTGGCCGAGCTGTGCCAGCACTGGCTCGACCGGGCCCGCGAGCGGTTGTCGAGGGCCACCTCCGCCGAGGCCGCGGGGGAGGGCTGACGCCCCAGACGGTGGGCCGGCCCCGGACCGTCAGGCCGGGAGCCGGACCCTCGCACCGGGTCCGACCGCCAGACCGGCCGCGGCCAGCGCCGCGAGCAGCCGGTCGGCGGCCTGCGTCGGGTCCGGGGCCCCGTCGAGGGACTGCGCGAGCAGCTCGCGCACCGCGACCGTGGGGTCCGCCCGCCGGGCGGGGATGCGGGTGACCATCCCGCAGGCGCAGGCCCCTCCGGCCGGCGGGGGCCGGTGGTCACCGCCGGTACACGTGCGTCGGGTCATCGTCGCCGCTCCTCGCAGGCCGGGGCCGACCACGGTCCAGATGGCCGGCCGGGAGGTCAGCATCCCGCCGTCCGCCCGGCGCCGCCGCCCGACCCACCGGACGGACATCAGCTCGTGATCTCCGTCATCGGATCGCAAACTCCCAGGTGAGCGGTCAGTCCCCGACCGGCCGGACCGCCGTCGCGACGGCCTCCAGCTCGTCGTCCGGAGCCGAGCCGGTGACCAGCACGGTGACCCCGTCGGCCACGCGGAAGAACACCGTCTCACCGCGTTCCGTCGTCCCGCGGGTCCAGGTCCGGCCGCCGAGGCCGACGGTGCCCTGCTCCTCCGCGCCGTCGAGGACCCCGGTCACCGCGTCGGCGCGGGCCTCGTCGCTGACCACGAAGCCGGCGAACTCGGCCGACGGCGTCAGGTAACCGATCTCCAGGGTCACCGGGTCGCCGGCCTCCGCGGTGCCGGCATCGGTGCGGGCGCTGGTCGGGCGGTAGCCGTCGGGCAGGCCCGACGGGGCGACCACCGGATACCCGGCGCGGGCGGCGGCCAGCTGCACGGTACTGGCGGGGTCGACCTCGCGGACCGGATCCACCCCCGACTGCTTGAAGGACATCCAGCCCACGAGCGCCAGACAGATCAGCACCAGCGGGACCAGCGACCGCAGCATGTTGGCCACGCTCATCCGGTTGGCCCGCTCGATCGCGGACGAGGACCCCGTGGCTGGTGGCGCTGCCTGCGGGGGGCGCTGACTGGTCGGGCCGGCTCCGCTCACCCCCCTAGGATGACAGGACTGTCGCCCCACCCCGCCGCCCGACGCCCGGCCCCCTCCAGGGCACCGCCCCGAGCTTGCGAGGGGTGGGGAGGAGGGGGTCCTCTTCCAGGAGGTCCGCGTGTCCCTGCCCCTGCCCGACGGCCCCGCGAACTCCGGCGGGAGCAGCTTCAACGCCGATCGCCCGGCCCCCGACCGCAACCTGGCCCTCGAGCTGGTGCGGGTCACCGAGGCGGCGGCGATGGCCGCGGGCCGCTGGGTCGGCCGCGGCGACAAGAACGGCGGGGACGGCGCCGCCGTCGACGCGATGCGGGCACTGATCGGCACGGTGCGCATGAACGGCGTCGTCGTCATCGGCGAAGGCGAGAAGGACCAGGCGCCGATGCTCTACAACGGCGAGCAGGTCGGCGACGGCCACGGCCCGGAGTGCGACGTCGCGGTCGACCCGATCGACGGCACCACCCTCATGGCCAAGGGCATGCCCAACGCCATCGCGGTCATGGCGGTCGCCGACCGCGGCGCCATGTACGACCCGTCGGCGGTCTTCTACATGGAGAAGATCGCCACCGGTCCGGCGGCGGCGGACGTCGTCGACATCACCGTCCCCGTCGCCGAGAACATCCACCGGGTGGCCAAGGCCAAGCACAGCTCCCCCGGCGACGTCACGGTCTGCATCCTCGACCGGCCCCGGCACGAGCAGCTGGTGCACGAGGTGCGGGAGGCCGGCGCGCGGATCAAGTTCATCACCGACGGCGACGTCGCCGGCGCGATCGCCGCGGCCCGCGAGGGCACCGGCGTCGACCTGCTGCTGGGCATCGGCGGCACGCCGGAGGGGATCATCGCCGCCTGCGCGCTCAAGTGCATGGGCGGTGCGCTGCAGGGCCGGCTGTGGCCGAAGGACGACGACGAGCGGCAGAAGGCGGTCGACGCCGGGCACGACCTGGACCGGGTGCTGCACATCGACGACCTCGTGCGCGGCGACGTCTTCTTCGTGGCCACCGGCATCACCGACGGCGAGCTGCTGCGCGGGGTGCAGTACCGGGCCGGCGGGTGCACCACGCAGTCGCTGGTCATGCGCTCGCGCTCGGGCACGATCCGCTCGATCGAGAGCCTGCACTCCCTGCAGAAGCTGCGCGCGTACTCCGCGGTGCCCTTCGACCGGTCGGACGACGACGTCAGCTGAGGGACGGCGGCGGCAGGTGCCGCTGGGCCAGGCGGTCGACCAGCGCCCGCCACCGGCTCGCCGACTCGCCCGGCGCCAGGCTGCGCAGCCGCAGGTCGCCGAGCACGCTGCGCGCGTGGACGACGACGCGTGGCGTGCCGGCCAGCCGCGGCACCGGGGCGAGCTCGGTCCTGCGGTCGCCGAAGACCGTCCGCCCGTGCAGCTCGGCGTCCACCCCCTCGGCGACGACCACGTCGACGTCGCCGAACCTCGTCTGCACGTGGATCTCGACCCGGTCCGCGTCGGTGCGCAGGCCGCGCAGGTCCAGCCGGACGTCGCCGAAGACGGTGCTCGCCCGGGCGGGCGCCGCACCCGGACCCGACAGCCGGATGTCACCGAACACGCTGGAGAGCTCCGTCCGCGTCTGCGTGCCGACGATCTCGACCGGCGGCGGTTCGTCCGGGGGCAGGTCGGCGACGAGCGCAGCCAGGTCGGCGAGCGTGCCCGCGGCGTAGGCGGCCTCGACCCGCTCGCCGAACTCCGAGAGGTCGATCCGGCCCTCGCCGACCGCGCACTGCAGCCGGGTCACGGTGGCCTCGCGGTCGGCGTCCGAGGCGCGCACGACCGGGCGGTCGGGGACGGCGGCGGGGTCCACCCCGCCGACCGTAGTCGAGCCATCCTGCGGCGGGACCACTCCCGCCCGGTGCGGTCCGGACCGTGACCGCGCAGGCATCTAGGGTCCTGGGTCGGAGCACTGTCACCCACCACCACACCGGGAGCTGGAGCCATGCCCCCTGAGAACGCGGTCGCACAGCAGGACGCCACGGACCATCGCATCGAGCACGACTCCATGGGCGAGGTCCGGGTCCCCGCGTGGGCGAAGTGGCGGGCGCAGACGCAGCGCGCCGTCGAGAACTTCCCGATCTCCGGTACGCCCATCGAGCGCGAGCTCATCGCCGCCCTGGCCGCGATCAAGGGGGCGGCCGCCGCGGTCAACGCCTCGCTGGGCGTCCTGCCGCAGGAGACCGCCGACGCCATCGGCACCGCCGCCGCGGCCGTGGCCCGCGGCGAGTGGGACGAGCACTTCCCCATCGACGTCTTCCAGACCGGCTCCGGGACGTCGAGCAACATGAACACCAACGAGGTCATCGCCACGCTGGCGTCCGAGACCCTGGGCTCGCCGGTCCACCCCAACGACCACGTCAACGCCTCGCAGTCGTCCAACGACGTCTTCCCGTCGGCCATCCACGTCGCCGCCACGCGGGCGATCGTCCGCGACCTGGTCCCTGGGCTGCAGCACCTCGAGGCCTCGCTCTCGCGCAAGGCCGGGGAGTTCGCCGAGGTGGTGAAGAGCGGGCGCACCCACCTCATGGACGCCACCCCGGTCACGCTCGGCCAGGAGTTCGGCGGCTACGCCGCGGCGGTGCGCTACGGCGTCGAGCGACTGCAGGCCTCGCTGCCGCGGATCGGCGAGCTGCCGCTGGGCGGCACGGCGGTGGGCACCGGCATCAACACCCCGCCCGGCTTCGCCGCCGCGATCATCGAGCGGCTCGCCGCCGAGCTGGAGCTGCCGCTCTCGGAGGCGCGCGACCACTTCGAGGCCCAGAGCTCGCGCGACGGGCTGGTCGAGGCCTCCGGCCAGCTCAAGACCATCGCCGTCGGCCTGGTGAAGATCGCCAACGACCTGCGCTGGATGGGCTCCGGCCCGCGCACCGGCCTCGGCGAGATCTACCTGCCCGACCTGCAGCCGGGCAGCTCGATCATGCCGGGCAAGGTGAACCCGGTGATCCCCGAGGCGACCATCCAGGTGGCCGCCCAGGTGATCGGCAACGACGCCGCGGTGACCTTCGCCGGCACCACCGGCAACTTCGAGCTCAACGTCACGCTGCCGCTCATGGCGCGCAACGTGCTGGAGTCGATCCGGCTGCTGGCCAACGTGTCGCGGTTGCTGGCCGACCGCTGCGTCGACGGCATCACCGCCAACGTCGACCGCTGCCGCGAGCTGGCCGAGTCCTCGCCGTCCATCGTGACGCCGCTGAACAAGTACATCGGCTACGAGGAGGCCGCGAAGGTCGCCAAGCAGTCGCTGGCCGAGCAGAAGACGATCCGCCAGGTCGTCGTGGAGCGCGGCTACGTCGAGCAGGGCAAGCTCACCGAGCAGCAGCTCGACGAGGCCCTCGACGTCCTCTCGATGACCCATCCCTGACCGAACGGTCGCCGGGGCCGGTGGTGTGGCAGCGTCTGCCTCATCACCGGCCCCGGGGCACGTGCGGGCGCACGAAGTCGTCCACCCTCGAGGGTGGAGACGGGCTCATGAGCCCTACCGGCCGGTAGCTGAGTAGCGTCCCTGCCGATGAGCGAAACAGCGAGCGCACCCACGGCCGGCAACCCCGACGTATCCCTGCGCCACCCCGGTGGAGAACTGCCCCTGCGCGTGGTCCCGGCCACGGAGGGCGCGGACGGACTCGACACGAGCAAGCTGCTGGCGACGACCGGACAGGTCGCGCTGGACATCGGCTTCGTCAACACCGCGTCCTGCACCTCGGCGATCACCTACATCGACGGTGACGCGGGGATCCTGCGCTACCGCGGCTACCCGATCGACCAGCTCGCCGCGAAGGCCAGCTTCGTCGAGGTCAGCTACCTGCTGATCTACGGCGAGCTGCCGACGCCTGCGCAGCTGGCCGACTTCGACTCCCGGCTGCGGCGGCACACGCTGCTGCACGAGGACCTCAAGCAGTTCTTCAAGGGCTTCCCCCTCGATGCGCACCCGATGCCGGTGCTCTCGTCCGCGGTCAGCGCCCTGTCGACCTTCTACCAGGACTCCTTGGATCCGTTCGACCCCGAGCACGTCGAGATCTCCACGCTGCGGCTGCTGGCCAAGCTGCCGACGATCGCCGCCTACGCGTACAAGAAGTCGGTCGGCCAGCCCTTCCTCTACCCGGACAACTCCCTGGGGCTGGTGGAGAACTTCCTCCGGATGACCTTCGGCTTCCCCGCCGAGCCCTACGAGGTCGACCCCGACCTGGCGGCGGCCCTGGACATGCTGTTCGTGCTGCACGCCGACCACGAGCAGAATTGCTCGACGTCGACCGTGCGGCTGGTCGGCTCCTCGCAGGCCAACCTGTTCGCCTCGATCTCGGCCGGCATCAACGCGCTGTTCGGCCCGCTGCACGGCGGGGCCAACCAGTCGGTGCTGGAGATGCTCGAGTCGATCCAGGGCGAGGGTGGGGACATCCCGGCGTTCGTGGAGCGGGTGAAGAAGAAGGAGCCCGGCGTCAAGCTCATGGGCTTCGGGCACCGGGTCTACAAGAACTACGACCCGCGGGCGGCGATCGTGAAGCAGACCGCCGACCGGGTGCTCGACAAGCTAGGCGGGGACAACGAGCTGCTCGACCTGGCCCGCCAGCTGGAGGAGATCGCCCTCTCCGACGACTACTTCGTCGAGCGCAAGCTCTACCCGAACGTCGACTTCTACACCGGGCTGATCTACCGGGCGATGGGTTTCCCGACGCGGATGTTCACCGTGCTGTTCGCCCTCGGGCGGCTGCCCGGCTGGATCGCCCAGTGGCGCGAGATGATCGCCGACCCGGCCACCAAGATCGGCCGGCCGCGGCAGGTCTACACCGGGGAGAAGGAGCGCGCCTTCGTGGAGCTCGCCGACCGCTGAAGCCCGGCCCCGCTGCGGTGGAAGGACTGTGCCTCCTGCCCCTCACCACTCGTAGAAGGAGCGTCCCCCTGCCCCCCACCACTCGCAAGCTCGCGGTGGGACCCTGCAGGGGGCCGGGCCCGGGGCAGCGGGGTCCTTTCTCCGCCCTTCGAGGTCCCGTCGTCCGCCCCGGACGGCGGGACCTCGGCGTTCTCGGGCAGCATGGTCGTCGCCGCGCCCATCTGCACCGTCGCGCCGGGAAGGAGTCCCATGGCCGAGTCCTCCTCCGAGGACGACCTGCTCCTGCCTCCCGTACCGCTGGCCACGGGGGGAGCGGTCCACGTCGGCGGCAGCGGCCGCCGGGTGGCCCGGGTGGAGCTCGTCGTCTCGACCGAGGACGGCGAGGAGCTGCGCATCCCGCTCGAGCGCCACCACGGCGCCTGGTGGCCCCCGCGCGAGCGCACCGCGCCGCCGGCCGGCGTGTCCACCGATCGGGTGCCACCTGCGGATCACCCTCACCCGGAGGGGTGAGGCCGTCCCGCACTCCTCTCCGGGGCCTTCCCCCGCCCGTCGATACGAGGTCTGAGCGCACCGCGGAACCCGCGGAGCCGGCCACGTAGGACGAGACCGCCCGGGGGACCCGCAGTGCCAGCACCGCGCACGTCGGTCTCCACTCCGCGCGCGACCCGGGGTGGCGCACGGCAGGCCGCCGCTGCTGCCACGCCGCGCAGCACGGCTCGCCCGGCTGAGCACGCCGACGCTGGTGGTCGTCGCTGGCCGCAGCCGCGCGCACGACCCGCGCCAGATC
>NZ_SPQN01000067.1 GCF_004571065.1 Geodermatophilus sp. DF01-2 | reverse complement strand
GGGTGTGTGGATGCCCCAGGTGTGCGACAGGTCGACGATCTTCACTTCTCTCCTCTGAGCTGTTCGGGTGGAGCAGATGGTCGGGTGGGTCGGTTCAGCGCATGACCCGCAACGAGCCGACGGGGTCGACGACCGTGCCCCGCTCCTGCTCCTCCGCGGCCCGCAGCAGGTGGTAGGCGAGGACGAGGTCCTGCTCGACGCTGCCGATGCTCTTGAAGACGGTCCGGCGCGAGCGGTCGCCCGCCGGGGTGGCCAGGTAGTTCCCGAGCAGCTCGACCGAGCCTGCGTCCCAGCCCGCCGCGACCGCCTCGAGGCAGTCGCCGGACTCGTGCGTGGCGTCCGGGGTGTCGACGACGACGCTGTCGGCGGCCGTGAACACGTCGCCGAAGAGCTCCCGGTGCACCGGCTGGGTGGAGCCGATGGCGGCGACCAGGCCGACCTCCGCGACGTCGGCGGCGTGCAGGAAGGCGTTGTGGTGCGAGGACGTCGCCACGTACAGGACGTCGCAGCCGGCGATCGCCTCGGCCTGGCTGGGCACGTCCTCCACCGACACACCGAGCTCGGCGGTCATCTGCTGAGCGAAGGCGGCGCGGTTGGCCGGGGTCGGGCTGAAGACCGCGGCCTCGTGCACCGGAACGGCGCCGGCGATGGCCCGCAGCCCCTCCCGGGACTCCTCACCCGAGCCGATGAGCCCGACGCGCACCGGGGCGTCGCCGGCCCAGTGCCGCACGGCGGCCGCGGCGGTCGCCGAGGTGCGCAGGCTGGTGATCCGGCGCCCGTCGACGATGCCGAGGGCGTCGCCGGTGGACTCCCGGAACAGGTGCACGTGGTAGCGCACCCGCTGGCCGACCCGGTGGAATTCCTTGTAGCCGAGCAGATCCAGGTCGCTGATCGTCCCGGCGAGGATGCGCATCCAGGCCACCGGGCCGTTGACCTGCACGCGGCCGGTGGTGATCCGGCCCGCGGTCACCAGCCGGGCGGCGTCCTCGGCGGCGGCCAGGCCGACCGGCACGGTGGCCAGGGCATCGACGTCGTCGCCGTCCAGCAGCCGCACGGGGGCGGTCTCGGTCGTGGTCGCGGCGGTCATCGGGGGTTCCGCCCGGCGTAGAAGAGCGCGTCGTCGTCCTGCGTCACGTCGAGGCCGGACTTGACTGCCGCGGTGCGCAGCGTCGCCATCTGGGCGGCACTGATCCGCATGTGCGGCTGGCGGATCGGGCCGCCGTTGTAGCCGTTGAGCCAGCCCTGGTACTTCCAGTGCATCCGGGGCACGAGGCCGCTGTTGGCGACCAGCGGGGTGCTGACCTGTGCGTGCGCGCGCCGGGCGGGGGCGATCTGCCAGTACAGCTCCATGCCCTTGTCCCAGGTCGCCTTGTCCGAGAGGAGCTCGAACATCTGCGGCACGACCGGGCCGAACGTCTCGTAGTTCGAGGTGCCCATGAACTGCATCCCGTAGGTCGGGATCCAGGCGGGGGCGTTGAACTCCAGCGGGTCGGTGACGACGACCTCGCCGGTGAACCGCTCGAACACCGCGGCGATGCCGCCGACACCCGGGCCGCCGACCTCGTTCTTGATGGCGACGACCTGCGGTATGGAGTCGACCATCTGCTCCAGGAGCCAGACGGGGAACCCGGCCGGGTGCAGCTTGCCGAAGTTCCACTGGTCCATCGCGAAGATGATCACGCCGAGGTCGGCCGCGTCGGCGACGGCCTTGGTGAAGCCGAGCACGTCGTCGAGGCTCGAGGGGTTGAAGTACAGCGGGTACGACGGCATGAGGAGATCGACCCCGGCCGCGGCCCCGTGCTCGGCGGAGGCGATGGTGTCGGCGAGGGTCGGCTGGCTGGCCTGCAGCACGGTGACCAGGTCGCCGCCGGCCTCGTCCACCACGATCTCGGTGAACTGGCGCATCTCCTCCGCCGTCGTGCCGGCCTCGGAGACGAGCAGGACGCCGGTCATGCCGTGCTGCTTCTCCACGGCGACGTCGTGCCGGATCGCCGCCTCGTTCAGGCCGCTCAGGTCGCTGGTGAAGGTGGGGCTGACACAGCCACAGCAGCCGCGCAGCGACTCCAGCACCCAGGCCCGGGCCTCACCCGCGGCGTACTTCGTCGTCATGCGTGTCGTCGTCCTCTTCGGTCGGTCGTGCGGTGGTCAGGTCGGTCAGTGCGCGCAGGAGCCGAGCGCCGGCGCGGCGGCCAAAGGTGCGGGCCGGGCGGCGGCCGCCTCCCGGAGGTCGGTCAGGCGGTGCTCCACCGCGCTGGGATCGGTGCCGGGCACGAGGGCCCAGAGCGTGTCCTCGCCGAGTTCGGTGGCCAGGGCCGTAGCGGCGTCGGCGACCGCGGCCGCGGTGCCGCCGGCGACCACCCACGGCACGCCGGGCAGGCGGCGGGCCAGCGCGGCGCCGAGCGCGAACTCCGCCGGGTCGTCGACGGCGAGCACCAGCGCCTCGGGCGTCGCGTGCACCAGCCGCCGGTGGACGACGGCGTCGTCGCATCCGGCCGGCGAGGCCGGATCCGCCCACAGCACGTCGACGCCGGTCATGCCGGGCGCGTCGAGCGCGGCGAGCAGGCCCGCGGTGTCGCTGGAGACCAGGGTGACCGGGCCGCCCGCGGTGGTCAGCGCACGCGCCACGGCGAGAGCCGTGCCGGCCGGGGCACCGGTGACGAGCGCGTTCACTGCGCCGTCCCGTCGCCGTCCGCTCCGTGGCGCTCGAACGCCTGGACCGTCGTCGGGTCGTCCGGCCCCAGGGGGGTCTCGAGGCCCTTGCCGACCTGCAGCGGGTCGGACCAGGTCAGCGCCTCGAGCGCGAGCGCGTCCAGCCGGACGGTGTGCTCGTGGCCCATGGACCGGATCTCGAGCCGCTCGCCGTTGCGGGTGGCGACCTTGCGGATCGCTACGGAGGCGAACTCGTTGGAGACGATGATGGCGGGTTCGTGCGCCTCGTGAGCGTTCACAGCAGGATCCTCAGCTGCGGGAAGTCGATGACGACCTGGTCGAGCACGACCCAGCGGCGAGCCAGGATCAGCTCCCCGTCGCGGCGTTCGATCCGGTCGGTCCGCTCGCCGGTGATGTACTTCGGCAGGTCGGACTGGCGGGTGCCGACGAGGGCGATGTTCGAACGAACCTCGTAGACGTCCGGGTCGTCGGTCAGCCGCACGCGGACGTTGGTGACCAGGTGCCGGAACCGCACCGGCGGGTTCTCGCCCCAGGCGGCCTCGTAGATGTCCTCGTCGAAGCGGCGGAACCACTGGGTGGTCATCGACCACCGCGACTCGTCGATGAGCAGGCTGCGGTCGTCGTAGTGCGGCTTGAACGGTGAGTCGGGGGTGCGCGGCGTCGGGACCTGGTACACGAAGTCCTCGGCGACGATCTCCACCCACTCGTGGAACTTCCGGTCGTCGAGCAGCTCGCTCTCGTAGGCGAGGAACTGGCTGATCTCCGAGTGCAGGATCGCGTCGCCCAGCCGGGCGCGCTTCACGTCGGCGCGCGAGCCGACCACCTCGGCGGTCATCGGGCCGCTCCGGTGCCCGCGGCGTCCCCGGCCGGGAGGTCCATCAGCTCCGACCAGCGGCGGTGGAAGGCTCGGATGGTCCGCTCCGTCTTGTCGCCGTCGACGACGTTGCCGGGCCAGCCCAGCTCCGGCGGCGCCTCGGGGTGGTGCTTGCCGCCCTCGATGATCACCGGCAGCGTCCGCGAGACGTCGCCGACGCTGGCCTCGGAGATGCCGACGAAGTTCTCGGTGTCGTCGATCTCGAACAGGCCCGACGGGCCGTTGGTCCGGAGGTAGGCCAGCCGCGACAGCCGGGCCCACTCCGGGTCGGCGCCCTTCGGTGCGAGGAAGAACCACAGCTGCTCGCTGGTGGTCGCGTCGATCGGGTACCGCACGGTGATCCGGGCGTAGCGGGCGTGCAGGTCCGGGCCGTCGACGTTGGTCTTGAAGTTCTCGATGAACGACATGTTGGGGAAGACCGACCCGTGTCCGACCGACAGGCAGGACATGGCCTGCTGCTGTTCGGGGCTGAGCATCCGGTCGAACCCCGCCCACATCTCCTTCGGGTAGCCGAAGTAGTGGTTGCCCTGCAGGCGCAGCGGCAGCCGCTGGATGCGCATGGTGTGGCCGTTGCCGGCGTCGACGGTGCGGCCGGTGAACTTCGGCGCAACGTCGTCGGCGAGTTTGACCAGGTCCTTCTGCGTGGCGAACAGGCCGAGGTCGAACGCCGACGAGTGGGTGATCGTGGTGTGGTACCCGTCGCCGGAGAGGTTCTCGCCCTCGGTCTTCCAGTTGGCCTTAACGATGTTGCGGACCGGCGTGCCGACGACTTCCATCCCGTTCGGGTGCTTGCCGAAGATCAACTGCAGGTACCAGAGGATGTCGCCCAGGTAGTCACGCAGGGAGGGCGCCTCGGGGTCCCAGGTGGCGAAGATCAGACCGAGCTCGCTGTCGACCTGGGCCGGCGAGAACAGCGGCAGCTTCTTCTTGTCCAAGCCGCCCTTGCCGTAGACGTCGGCCTGGTAGGTGACGCCGCGCAGCTCACCGGTGTTGGCGTAGGTCCAGCCGTGGTAGCTGCAGCGGAAGTGGGAGGCGTTGCCACTGTCTGCGCGACAGAGCGGCACGCCGCGGTGCCGGCAGGTGTTGAGGTGCACGCGGACCTGGCCGCTCTCGTCGCGGACGACGATGACCTGGTCGCGGCCCATCTTGCGCAGCACGTAGTCCCCCGGCTCGGGGATCTCGCTCTCGTGCGCGACGTACTGCCAGCAGTGCCGGAAGATCTGCTGCATCTCCCGGTCGAAGACCTCGTCGTCGCCCCAGCTGCGGCGCGGGACGGTGAACTCGCCCGGCACCTCGACCATCGTCATCGTTGGCCCCTCTCCCTCGACCGTGCGACTGCCACGCCTCATCTTTGTCCCTTGTCATACAGAAGTGCAAGACTCCCGACGCTTCTGCTGGCAGGACTGGGCCTCAGAGACTCCCGTCGCGAGAGACTCCCCTCGCGGAGGCGTGAGTAATATGTATGTCCAACTACGACGAGAGGCTCCCATGCACGGACGTCTCCCCTGGCCTCGGCCCGACGAGTTGGACCCTGCGCGGCGCGCGGTCTACGACGCCATCGCCGGCGGTCCGCGCGCAGCGGGTCCCCAGGTCTTCCGGCTCACCGATGACGAGGGTCGACTCGAGGGGCCTTTCAACGCCATGCTGGTCAGCCCGGGCGTCGGCCTGGCCCTGCAGGAGCTGGGGGCGGCCGTGCGCTACCGCACGTCGCTGACGGACCGGGCGCGGGAGATCGCCATCCTGGCGCTGGCCGCGCTGCGCCGCAGCGATTTCGAGTGGTACGCCCACGAGCGGGTGGGTCGGAGGGCCGGTCTGTCGGACGACGAGATGGACGCGGTGCGGCACGGCCAAGTGCCTCAGACGCTGTCGGACGCGGAACGCGCGGTCCTCGAGATCAGCCGGGCACTGACCGTCGAGGGCGACCTGGGCGACGACGCTTACGCGGAGGCCGAGGCGACGCTCGGCCGGGAAGCGCTTGCGGAACTCGTCGTTCTCGTAGGCTACTATGATTTGCTCGCGCTCTTGCTGCGCGTCTTCCGCACCCCCCTCCCGACCGGTGAGGCCTTCCCCTTCGAGACGGCAGTGACGCGATGACCTCCACGGATCCGGCCACCACCCCCGCCCTGCAGCGGGTGGGCAACGGCTCGCTCACCGGCCGCACGACCAACACACTGCTCGACGCGATCCTGAACCGGCAGTTCCCCGACAATCGGCTGCCACCGGAGCCCGAGCTCGCCGAGCAGCTCGCGGTGAGTCGGACGACGATCCGGGCCGCGCTCCAGTCGCTGGAGCGACTCGGCGTGCTGAGCCGGGCACCGGGTCGCGGCACGATGGTCCGCGCGCACGTCGGTCGCGAGAGCATCGTGCTGCAGCGCCTCATCGGCTTCCGCGGCCTGCTGATGGAGCGGCACGACGACGTCCAGGTCAACCAGCGCTACTGGCTGCGCGACCACACCGACGAGATCGGCACGCGGACGCTCAAGGTGCCGACCGAGACGCCGGTCATCGTCAGCGAGAAGACCTTCGTCGCCGACGGCCACCCGGCCATCCACATCTCCGACCAGATCCCGCTCCAGTACTGCGCGCCCGCGCTGCAGGAGCAACTCCTCAGCGGCGGCGAGGTTCCGGCGCAGGACTCGATCTTCGAGTTCAGCCGGTCCTGGCCCGGCCGGGAGATCGACCACACGGTGGTCGAGCTCATCCCCGCGGTCGCCCCGGCGGAGCGCACGACGCTGCAGCTGGAGGACGGCACACCGTTCATGCGGCTGCTGGAGACGCACTACAACGTCGCTGGGGAGCCGGTCGCGATGAGCGAGGTGCACGTCGATGACCGGTACGTGCGCTTCAACGTCGTCCGGCACGACTGACGATCGGCGATCGCCGTCCGCAGTACGGAGGAGGGTGTGGGCCTGAGCGGGAGCCCAGCGGCCGGCGACACGCGGATCCGGGTCAACGGGGCGGACCACTGGACAAGCGGCCCGAAGGGGACTACGCCAGGACGTCCGGCTCCGCCGCGTCTCTTCGCCCGTCGGTCACCGGGTCGGCACCGCGTACCGACTGGTGGTGGCGATCCGGTTCCATGCGTTCATGACGACGACCAGCCACGACACCGCGGAGAGCTGGGCCGGCGACAGCACTACCGCCGCCTCGGCATAGGCGTCGTTCGGGACCCGGCTGTCCCCGCGATCAGGGTGATGCTCTCGGCCAGCGCCAGCGCCGCGCGTTCCTGCTGGGTGAAGAAGCCTGTCTCGCGCCATGCGGGAAGGACAGCCAGCCGCTCCGGACGCTCCCCGTGGGCGAGCGCCTCCCGGGAGTGGAGCTCGAGGCAGAACGCACAGCCGTTCAGCTGTGACGTCCGGATCTTCACGAGGTCGACGAGCGACCGCTCCAGGCCGGCATCGGTGGCGCTCGCCTCGACCTCGGTCGCCCACGCGCGCATCGCGCGGTAGGCGGCCGGGGTCTCCTTGCCGAGGTGGACGCGGTTCACGTAGCCGTGATGCCGGGGTCGACGATCCGATCCAGGTCCGCCGACTCGTCGTCCCGGCCGCGCCGCCTGCCCACGAGCGGGCGGATCAGCACGTTGATCAGGATGTGCAGGACGATCAGCATCACGATCCCGACCATCATCGGGTTGTCGACGACGGTGGCCCAGGCCGGCGACAGGCCCTCGGTGAGATCTTCGGGTAGGAACAGCAGCCCCAGCGAGATGATGAACGAGGGGGCCGCGACGGCCATGTTCAGGTCGTCCCACTCGACGTCGGCGAGCAGTTGCACACCGCTCATCGCGATGACGCCGAACAGGATCGTGGACGCAGCCGCGAGGACCGGCGACGGCAGCCCGGCGATGAACAGGCCGACCGGCGGGATGAAGGCAAGGACGAGGGCCGCCACGCCGGCCGCCGCCGTCACGAAGCGGCTGCCGACGCCGCTGACACGGACGATGCCCGCGTTCTCCGGGTAGGAGGTCGTCCCGATACCGCCGAAGAGGGCGCCGACGCTGGTGCCCAGGAACTCCGTGAACAGGCCGCGGTTGGTGCGCTCCAGGCTGACCTTCTCCGCGCCCCAGCTGCCGACCAGGCTGTACATGCCCGCGGACTCGGCACCGGCCTGCAGGAAGGCCAGCAGCATGAGGAGCACCACCGACCACTGGACGCCGAAGCCGAACGGCAGCGGCTGCGGGGCGCTGATCACCGAAACCCCCTCGGCGAAGGAGGGGCTCCAGATGCCGGCCATCGCGGCGGCGATCGTGCCGACCGCGATGCCCCAGACGATGGCGCCGCGCTTGAGCACGCTCTGCCCGCCGAAGATCATAAAGGCAAGGACGGCCAAGACGGTGAGCACGCTGATCCAGAAGCTGAGCGCCCCGTAGCCCGGCGTTCCGGGCACCCCGAACCAGCCGCTGAGCCCGATGGTGGCCAGCTGGGCCCCGATGATCACGAACAGCGTGCCGAAGACGATGGGCGACGACGAGAACCGAGCCAGCTGCCCGAAAAGCCCGAACTTCTTGATCGGGATCGCCAGCGCCATGCTGATCAGGCCCGCCACGACCATGGAGCCGAAGGCGGTACCGAGACCGAACGCGGCGCCGGACGCGACGATCGCGACGAAGAAGACCGCAGTGGGCCCCTGCACGATGGGCAACTTCAGCAGGCGGCTGGACTGGAGGATCGTGACCAGCCCGGTCAGCAGGAAGCAGCCCTGGACGATGTAGCTCACCTCGACCTGGGTGAGCTCGAGGGCCTGCCCGATGAGGACCGGGAAGATCCAGATCCCGGTCAGGGCCAGCAGGTGCTGCAGCCCGAACAGGCCGGTGCGGGCCGCGGGGAGCTTCTCGTCGAAGCCGACCTTCAGGACGGTCGGACTGTTGGCCTTCATGCGAACCCTCCTGGCAGTACGAACGGCGGGCACGAGCGACCGCAGCCGCTCACTTCGACGTCGTTGAAGTGAAACAGCCCTCTGCGGTGGAGTAAACCCTCCTCAGTGCAACGGTTCTCAAACACCCGCTCGGTGGCCACGAGCCACCGACACCCGGGTCGGGACCCCTGGATTTCCCGGCAGTACTTCAGCGGGGCTGTACAAGCTCTTGCTGGACTGCAATGCTGTGAGCCGCCTCACGATGCAGACACGGAGCCGGAGCAACTCGTCCGAGCTCCTGCCCGGTCCGACATCGCCGTCGGAGCAGCCCACAGGTAGTGGAAAGAGGTCTTTCATGTCGACAGACGCCGCACTGGGCAAGTACTGGCACCCCATCGCACGCAGCGAGGACGTCCCCGAGCAGCCGGCCCGGTTCGCCCTGCTGGGCGACTTTGTGGTGGCCTTCCGCGACGAGCAGGGACCGGTCGCCTTCAAAGACATGTGCATCCACCGCGGCGCTGCGTTGTCGCTGGGCTGGATCAAGGAGGGCACGCTGACCTGCCCCTACCACGGCTGGCAGTTCGACCGGACCGGGGCGTGCGTCAAGATCCCGTCGCGCTCGCCGGACGCACCGATCCCCGCGGTGGCCCGGGCGATCCCGTTCCGCGCGCAGGACCGGTACGGCCTGCTGTGGGTCGCCATGGAGGAGCCCGAGTTCGACGTCCCGCCGTTCCCGGGCGACGTGTTCGGCGCCGAGGGCTGGCGGGAGTTCCTGTCCTACCGGGAGGTGTGGAAGACCTCCGCCGCGCGGGCGGTGGAGAACTTCATGGACTTCTCGCACTTCCCCTACGTGCACCCGAACCTGCTGGGCACCGAGGACAAGGCCGAGGTCGCGCCCTACAAGGTGACCAAGACCGGCGACGGCCTGCGCTACACCTTCTCCCAGGAGGAGCCCAGCGAGCTCTACGGCAAGGGCGGCAAGCAGGTCGTCGAGTACGAGTACATCATCCACCTGCCGTTCACCATCCACCTCAAGAAGGTGGAGGCCGACTCCGGCGCGACCACGATCATCTCGATGGCCACGACCCCGCTGACGGAGAAGACGGCCGAGCTCTACGTCTGGATCCTCCGCAACCACTCCCTGGACGCCCCGGACCCCCAGTTCGGCGACTTCACCAACACGATCATGGAGCAGGACCGTGTCGTCGTGGAGAGCCAGCGGCCGGAGGGCATCCCGGACAACCTCAAGGAGGAACTCCACCTCAACCCCGCTGACGCTGCGGCGCTGGTGTACCGGCAGAAGCTGATCACCATGGCCAAGGTCGAGCCGCTGGGACCGTACGGAGCGTGAGCACCGTGTCCGCTGTACGACCGGTCCGCGTCGTCGCGGCCGATGACATCGCGCAAGGCGTCCGCCGGCTCAGGCTGCGCTCGGTCGACGGTGCGCCGCTTCCGGCCTGGGAGCCGGGGGCGCACATCGACCTCCTCCTGCCGTCTGGCCTGGTTCGGCAGTATTCGCTCTGCGGCGTCCCCGACGAGCTGAACGAGTACGAGATCGCGGTGCTCCGCGAACCCGAGGGCCGGGGTGGGTCGGACGAGGTGCACCACGTGCTCCAGGTGGGCACCGAGCTGTCCATCGCCGGGCCGCGCAACCGCTTTCCGCTCCACTCGGCGAAGCAGTATCTCTTCATCGCCGGCGGCATCGGGATCACGCCGCTGCTCCCGATGATCGACGAGGTCCAGCGCCGGGGATCCGACTGGCGGCTGCTCTACGGCGGCCGGTCCCGCGCGACGATGGCCTACCTCGAGCGGCTCGCGGAGTGGACCGATCGGGTGGAGATCCGACCGCAGGACGAGTTTGGCCTGTTGGACCTCGAGCAGGCGCTCGCCGCACGCCCGGGGGGGCTGGTCTACTGCTGCGGACCCGAGCCCCTCCTTCGGGCGGTGGAGTCCCGGTGCGAGCAGGACCGGCCACCCGGATCCCTGGTCGTCGAGCGGTTCTCCGCCGGTGAGACGGCGCCAACCCTCGGTGCGAGCGAAGCAGCCTTCGAGGTGCAGCTGGGCGAACAGGGTCCCGTTCTCCGGGTCCCTGCCGACCAGTCGATCCTCAAGGTCCTGCAGGACGTGGACGCCGACGTCCTCTACTCCTGCGAAGAAGGCACCTGCGGAAGTTGCGAGACCAGGGTCATCTGCGGTCGACCGGACCACCGGGACTCGCTGCTCAGCGAGGAGAACCGCGACGACGGGCTGATGCTCGTCTGTGTCTCCCGCTCGCTCGACCCACGCCTGGTCCTGGACGTCGAGGCACCGCCGCAGCTCGCGGACGGGGATGTTCCTCGCCGTGACTCCGCCTGACCCCAGGGCCTCAGCAGCCCCCTGTTCCGCGCTCATCGGCGACACAGCACATTCACCAGCTCCTCAGGAGAAACGGCATGTCCTACCGATCCAAGACCCTCGTGGCTCTGTCGTCGCTGGTTGCGATGACGCTCACCGCCTGCGCCATCGGGGACGGGGGTGGTGCCGGTGCAAGTGGAAGCGAGAACGGTGGCGGCGAGGAAACCATCGAGATCGGACTCGTGCAGGAAGCCCGTCCCGACGTCGAACCGTGGAGCCTCGCCTGGCACAACGCCGTCCAGGAGATGATGGCCGAAGACTCCGGCATCGAAGTCACCGAAACCTTCGAGGCCTACGACGCCACCCGTGCCGAGCCCGTCATCCGCCAGCTGCTCGAGGGCGGGGCAGACGTCATGGCGCTCTCGAGCTTCGTGCTGACCGACGTGGCGAAGACGGTGGCGACCGAGTACCCGGACGTCCCCATGGTGCTCACCTCCTTCGGTGAGCCGCAGCAGCCCAACCTGTCCCTGGCCACCGCGAGCTATCTCGAGATCGGCTACGCGACGTGCTGGTTGCTCACGAAGCTGTCCGACGACGGCCGGATCGGCTACGTCGGCGCGCAGGAAGCACCCTTCGAGGTGGAATCGCTCGAGGGATGCGAACTCGGCGCTTCGGCGGCGAACCCGGCTGCCGAGGTGACCGTGGTGAACAGCAACAGCTTCACCGACGTGCAGGCCAACCGCGAACAGGTCCAGGCCCTGCTCGACCAGGGCATCACGGAGATCTTCCTCGGCTCCGGCACCGAGGACGCCGTGGGGGGCCTGCGGCTGTGCGAGCAGAACCAGGCGCACTGCGCCACCTGGGGAGGCGACGCCCGCATGTGGGCGCCGACCGCGAGCGTGCTCACCGTGATTCTCGATTGGTCGCTCGTTCTCGAGGACCTGGTCGAGCAGGCACGAACCGGTGACCTCGAGGCCGAGGTCTTCAACCTCACCTTCGGCAACGACGGCCTTCAGGTCACCGACTTCGACAGCACCGACGCCGTGAGTCCGGAACTCCAGGCCGAGTTCCAGCAGGTCATCGAGGGGCTGGCGAGCGAGGAGATCACCCTGCCGGAGAGCACCGTGCACCCGGGCTTCCGCTGACCGGCACGCCCAGCACGTCGAAAAGCCCGCCCGATGACATCCACCCCGGCCATCGCGAACGGCACACGACTCATACGGAAGGAGGTCGATGACATTGTCCGAGATGACATTGCCGGAAACAACGCTGCCCGACACGCGGCTGGTCCTCAGCGGGATCACCAAGGCCTTCGGTAGCAATCAGGCACTCGGCGGTGTCGCGGTCGATCTCAGGCACGGCGAGGTCCATGCCGTCGTGGGCGAGAATGGCGCCGGCAAGTCGACGCTGATGCGGGTTCTGGCCGGCCACATGGCCGCCGACGCGGGCAGGATGGTCCTCGGCGGTCAGCAGACCCGCATCGACCGGGCCACTCCCGGTCACCGGGAGGGGATCGGGTTCGTCGAGCAGGAGGGCGGCCTGGTCGCCGAGTTGACCGGCGCGGAGAACCTGATCCTCGCCGAGGGACGCGGCTTCTGGTCGGACCGCAGGAATGCCGGCCGCCGGATCCAGGAGGTGGCCGACAGGTTCGGCGCCACCGTGGATCCCGACGTCCCGGTGCACGCGCTCTCGGTCGGTGAGCGTCAACGGCTGGAGATCCTGATCATCCTCGCGCGCGGTGCCGACATTCTGATCCTGGACGAGCCGACCGCCGCACTGGCTACGCAGGACGCGGAGACCCTGAGCGAGATCGTCCGCGGATTCGTCAGCGATGGCGGTTCGGTCTTCTACATCAGCCACAAGCTGCACGAGGTGAAGGCGATCGCGGACCGGATCACGGTGATGCGCCGAGGCGTCGTGGTGGGGCATCACCGGTCCGCCGACGTCACCGTGGCGGACCTGGCCGCCGAGATGGTGGGCGAGATCGACCAGGCAGGACTGCGGCGTCTGTCGCAGGACCGCGATCCGGCCCCGGACGACGACCTCATCGAGGTTGCCCTGGGCGCCCGTACCCAGGCCGCGCACCGGAGGTCCTCGGAACCCGTCTGCGTCCTGCACAACGTCTCCGCCGCCGCCCCGTACCGGGGCGAAGCCGCCCTCGAGGGGCTGGACCTGCGGGTCCATGCCGGCGAGGTCGTCGGCGTCGCCGGCGTGGTCGGCAGCGGCCAGAGCACCCTGGCCGAGGTGCTGGCCGGGCTCATCCGCCCCAGCTCGGGGCGCGTCGAGCTGCCCCCCGGCCCCGTGGCCTACGTGCCGGAGAACCGGCACCGCGATGCGATCGCCCTCTCCTTGAGCATCCGCGACAACCTGGTGCTGCACAGTCACCGGCGGCCCGGCTTCCGGCGCGGCCCGTGGTTCAACCGCGCCGTCGTGGACCGGCACGCGACGGAGGTTCTCGCCGGGGCGCGTGTCCTTGGAGCGGGACCGGAGCAGCCGGTCTCCAGCCTGTCGGGCGGCAATCAGCAGAAGCTGGTGCTGGGCCGCGAACTCGACGAGGGGCCTGCCCTGGTGGTGGCGCACAATCCGTTCCGGGGCCTCGATGTCCGCGCCATCCAGGACGTCCGGGAAGCGGTCCTGGGTGCCTGTGAGCGGGGCGCCGGCGTCGTCATGATCAGCCCCGATCTGGACGAGATCCTGCAACTGGCCGACCGGGTGGTCGTGCTGTTCGGCGGCCGGATCATCGGCGAGGTCGGAGCGGACGACGTGGACAGCCTCGGCCGACTGATGGGAGGCGTGGCATGACGATCTTTGCGCTGCGTTCGCCTGTCTCCGGCTCGGCGGCCCGACTGGGCAGCCTGAAGATCGTGGCGGTCGTCGTCGCCGTCACCGGCCTGGTGGCAGCTCTGCTGGCGGTCGTGGGCGTCAACCCGCTCGCCGCCGGCATCGCGATGTGGAACGCCTCGTTGGGCACGCCGCGCGCGGTGGGAGAGGTTCTGGTTCGGGCGACCCCGCTCCTGTTGATCGCCGCAACGCTGGTCCCCTCACTCCGGGCCGGCATCTACAACATCGGCGCGCCGGGCCAGCTGGCAGCCGGGGCGTTGGCCGCGACCCTGATCGCGCTCAACACCGCGGACCTCCCCACGGGGTTGGTACTCCTGTTCTGCGCAGTTGGCAGCTGTGTCTCCGGCATGCTGATCGCGTTCGTCCCCGGGCTGCTCAAGGCCCGGTGGAAGGTGAACGAGATCATCTCGACCCTGGCCTTCAACTTCATCGTCATCGCCGGTCTCGGCTACCTGCTCAACGGCCCGATGCAGAGCGATTTCGCCAATCTTCCCCAGTCGGATCCGCTCCCCGCGAGCAGCAGTCTGCCGACGATCATTCCCGGGACCCGTGCACACATCGGCCTGATCGTGGCGATCGTCGCAGTTCTCCTGTTGTGGGCCTTGCAGCGGTCCCGACTCGGCTACCGGCTCCGGGTCTTCGGGGCCAATCCCTCGCTGGCGAGGCAGGCCGGCGTCGATCCGCGACGGTACGTCGTCTGGTTGATGACGCTCGGGGGAGCCGGCGCGGGGCTGGCCGGGTGGATGCAAGTGGCCGCCGTGGACCACCGCCTGTACACGAGCATCGCCGAACCGGTCGGCTACGCAGGCCTCTTCGTCGCCTTGCTCGGTGCTCTGCACCCGGTCGGGATCGTTCTTGCCGCGCTGGGCCTGGGCATGCTTCTGCACGGTGGCGAGTCGCTGCAGGTGGGCGCCGGCGTCTCCCCCGAGATCGTTCACGTACTCCTGGGGCTGATCCTCTTTGCCTATGCGGCGCGAAGCCCCCGAGGCGCCGCACTTCTCGGAAATGCGAAGGGGGTGATGAGCCGATGGAGTTCCTCGAAGCAGTGACCAACAGCGCGGTCCGGCTCATGGTGCCGCTGCTCCTGGCGGCTCTGGGAGAATTGATCTCCGAGCGCGCGGGAGTCATGAACATCGGGCTGGAGGGAATGATGGCCGCGGGCGCCTTCGCCGCCTATGTCGTGGCAGTGCAGGCGTGGGGGGTTCCGACCGCGATCCTCATCGCAATTCTCGCCGGCACCGTCGTAGCGCTGCTCATGGCGGCAGGCTCGGTATGGATCAAGGGGAATGCATTCCTGATCGGGTTCGCCCTGTTCGTCCTCGTGCCGGGTGTGACCAGTTTCCTCTACATCCAGGGCGGCTGGACCGGCGGCACGCCCGCTCTCCCGACCCTGTCTATTCCGCTGCTGTCCGAGATCCCCGTCATCGGCTCCGCCTTGTTCTCCCAGAACGTGTTCTACTACCTGGCGATCTGCCTGACGGTGATCGTCTGGGCCATGTTCGCCCGGACACGTACCGGGTTGAACATCGCCGCGGTGGGTCACAGCCCCGCGACGGTGGAGACCAAGGGTGTCTCACCGCGACGTGTGCAGACCTGCGCGCTCATCGCATGTGGCGCCCTGGCCGGCCTCGGTGGAGCCGCGCTGTCGCTCGGCGCGATCGGCTCGTACGTGCCCGACATCGTCGGCGGACGGGGCCTGATCGTCATCGCCATCGTCATCCTCGGGCGATGGACGGTCTCGGGAGCGGCCGCCGGAGCCTTCTTGATCGCGGTCCTTGACGCACTCCAGTTGCGGGTCGCCGAATACTCGGACATCCCCCTCCAACTGCTCGGCGCGCTGCCGTGGGTGGTCGTCATCCTCATGCTCATCGTGAGTGCACGGATGCGTTCCAACGCCCCGCGCACACTCGCCCACTAGCGACGTCCCGAGCCAACCTGAAGAACAGGAGATCGACGTGCCCGACTACTACCTCTACGGAGAACGACGCACGCTGCCGGCCGGCCCGGCGTACGACGCCTACCTCGACGCCGCCCGCACCGCCGTCGTGTCCATCGACATGCACGAGGGTCACCTGTCCGAGGACCCGGACTGCCCCTGCCCGGCTCCCCGGGCCCGGGCGATCGTCGAACCGATCGACGCGTTCCACGACCGCGCGCGGGCACACGGCGTCCGGGTGATCCACGTCCGCACGGGCCTGCGCCCGTCGGGTGCGGACGACGTCCAAGGCATCCCGAGCGCCTGGCGGCTGGGCTTCAGCGACTGGGTCGGCGGGATCCCAAACGTCGACGAGCACGGCATCGAGGGCAGCAAGTGGAACCAGTTCCGCACCCGGGTCGAGCCCGGGGACGAGGTGGTGAACAGCAAGAAGCGGCTGTCCGCGTTCTACCCGACCGACCTGGACTTCCTGCTCCGGCAGATGGGGATCACCACCATCGTCCTGACGGGGGCGATGACGGACTGCTGCATCCTCAACACCGCCTTCGACGCCTCGAACCGCAACTACCGGGTCATCACGGCCCGCGACCTCGTCGCCGGGACCAACGACGAACTCGAGGACGCGGCGCTGAAGATGATGTCGCTGAACACCGGGCTGGTGATGGACGGGGCTGACATCGTCGAGGCCTGGGCGGCCCGGCAGCGCAGGAGCAGTGCGGCCTGACGGTCGCACCACAGGAAGCGGGACAGCAGAGCAATGACCCTGTCGAGCGGGCCCCGTGCCCAGCCGGGCTCACGGGCGGCAGAATGACGACCGTGGTGACGACGAACGGGGCGGATGCGGACGACCAGGCCGATCCGGCTCCGTCATCGGCTGCCCTGAACACCGAACGGACGATCCGCCGGGTCGGCGGCCAGATTCGCCGTCTGCGTGCCGCGCGAGGTCTGAAGCTCCAGGACGTCGCGGACCGTACCGGCGTCAGCGTGTCGATGCTCAGCATGCTCGAACGCGGCGTCGCAGGTGGCTCGATCGGCACCCTCGTGGCCGTCTCCTCGGCGCTCGGCGTGCACATGTCCGACCTCTTCGAGCACGAGGCCGAGGAGAAGTCCCCGGTCCGGCGACTGGCCGACCAGGTGCAGGTCGAGACGGCGGCCGGCGTCCTGCGGCGGCTGGCCCACCACGACGAGGCCAGCGGGCTGGAGATGGTCGTCAACGAGTACGCGCCCGGCACCTCGAGCGGTGCCCGCCCGGTGCACCACGCGGGCACCGAGTACGGGATCGTGATCGAGGGCGAGCTCGTGGTCGAGGTCGAGGGCATCCGCCACGAGCTGATCACCGGCGATGGGATCACCTACGCGTCCGGCCGTCCGCACCTCATCAGGAACGAGGGCTCCCGCACCGCGCGCGCGGTCTGGGTCAACCTCGGCGCGTAGACCGGGGAACCAGCGGGTCTCTCCCCGTATCGAGGCTTCCACCCGCCCGTCTAGTTCAATAGCATTGAACCTTATTCAGGGTCCAGGAGGAGACGACGTTATGAACGCACTGACCGGCAACGAAGTGCTGGTGGTGGCGCGCGAAGAGTGGGGCGCCGACCTCGGGCTGGTCGAGGGCGACGGCGCCTTCCGCGAGATCGTCGGGCCGCGCCTCGGCGCTCGCGAGCGCAGCATGCACCACGTGTCCCTCGGGGCCGGCGCACGCACGGTCGGCCTGACCCACCCCGGCGACGCCGTCTACTACATCGCGGAGGGCACCGCGGTCGTGCGGGCCCCGGGCGGCGAGGAGTCCGGCCCGCTGACCGCCGGGGCCATGGTGCACATCGCCGGTGGCAGCTCGTACTCCCTGAGCAGCGACGGCGGCGCGATCCTCCTCGGCGGCCCGAGCCCCGTGGACCCCGGCCTGTACGACGGCCGTTCCGTGCGGAGCATGCCCGGCGCGTCCAGCGGCATCTCGGTCCACCACCAGGACCAGCCCGGGCTCATGGTGCCGTTCATCTCCTCGGACGCGCGCCTGGTCGTCTGGCTCGGCTCCGGGGCCCGGACGGCCAACATGAATTACGTCGTCCTCGAGCCGGGCGAGCGCAACAAGGAGCACGTCCACCGGTACTCGGAGGACACCATCCACATCCTCGAAGGGCGCGGCACGGCCGAGGACCTCACCCACGGCCTCCGGCTGCCGGTCGGCCCCGGTGACACCGTGCACATCAAGCCGGGGACCTGGCACGCGGTCACCGCGGACCGGGGCGAAAGGGTGGTCAGCGTGGGTGGGCCCTGCCCCGCGGACCTCGACATGCTGCGTGCCGTGGGCGTCGACGTCGACGCACTCGTCGGCACCGACGACGTGGTGGTAGCGAGCGGCGAACCGGCCTGATGTCCCCGACGCCGAGGAGGAGGTCCCGATGAAGCCGAGCAGCTTCGACTACGTCCGACCGAACACCCTGCAGGAGGCGCTCGAGCTCCTCGCGGACGGCACCGAGGACAGCAAGGTCATCTCCGGCGGACAGAGTCTCGTCCCGATGATGAACTTCCGGCTCGCCCGCCCGGCGCGGTTGGTCGACATCGGCCGGCTGAGCGAGCTGGAAGTCATCCGAACCGTGGACGACCGGGTGCACGTCGGCGCCCGTGTCCGGCACGTGCAGCTGCAGAACACGCCGCTCGGCGGGCCGCTCGGCTCCCTCCTGCGGCGCAGCGCCGCGCTCGTCGGCCACCTGCCGATCCGCACCCGCGGCACCTTCGGCGGCAGCCTGGCGCACAGCGACGCCGCCTCCGAGTGGTGCCTGCTGACCCGGCTGCTCGACGCCGAGATCACCGTGCGCAGCATCCGCGGCGAACGGGTCATCCCGGCGGCCGAGTTCTTCGTGTCGGTCTTCACCACGGCCATGGAGCCCGACGAGCTGCTCACCTCCGTGGCGCTGCCGGTGCTCCCGGACGACCACCGCACCGGCATCGCGGAGTTCGCCCGCCGCGCCGGGGACTTCGCGATCGTCGCCGTCCTCGGGGACGTGACCGTGTCCGACGGCACGGTCACCGCCGCCCGCATCGCCATCGGCGGGGTCGACGACAAACCGTTCCGCTCCGCGGCCGCCGAGAAGGCGCTGCTCGGCGGTACCTTCGGGCTCGACCTGCTGCAGTCGGCCGCCGAGGCCGCGGCGGACGAGGTGGACCCGCCCAGCGACGCGCACGGTGACGCGGTCTACCGGCGGGACCTCGTGCGGGCCCTGCTGCCGCGCGCCCTCGCGGCCGGTGCTGCCGCATGACCCCGCGCACGGCGACGACCGCACCCGCCGACCTCAGCGCGCCGACGTCCCCGCCGGCCGAGCCGCCCACGTGGACCGGTCAGCCGGTCCGGCGGGTCGAGGACCCGGCCATCCTGCGCGGCTGGGGCACCTTCGTCGGCGACGTCGCGGCCCGCGACGCGACCTGCCTGTACGCGGCGTTCGTCCGCAGCCCCGTGGCGGCGGGCCGGATTCGCTCGATCACGGCGCCGCCCGGCGTCCGGCTGATCACCGCCACCGACCTCGCGGGTGTGCGGCCGATCGCCCCGGAGCTGAAGCGCCCCGACTACGTCCGGGTGGAGATGCCGGTGCTCGCGACCGACGTCGTGCGCTTCGTCGGCGAGCCGGTGGCCCTGGTCCTGGCCGAGAGCGCCGCCCTCGCCGAGGATGCACTCGACTCGGTCGCGGTCGACATCGAGCCCACCCCCGCCGTGCTGGACGCCGCGGCGGCGGTCCGGCCCGACTCGCCGCTGGTCCACGACGCCGCCTTCCCCGGGGACCCGAACACGACGGTCGACGCCCGCCTCACCACCCCCGGCTTCGACGCCGCCCTGCAGAGCGCCGCCACCGTGGTGGAACTGGAGGTGAGCTGCGGCCGGCAGAGCGCTATGCCGATGGAGGCCCGCGCGTCGCACGCCGCGGTCGACCGCGGCACCGGTCGGGTCACCCTGCACACCGCGACCCAGATGCCGCACGTCGTACGCACCGGCATCTGCGACTGCCTGGACCTCGACGAGGACCTCTTCCGCGTCGTCGCCCCCGACGTGGGCGGCGCGTTCGGCGCCAAGATGTCGCTGGCCCGCGAGGACGTGGCGCTCGTCTTCCTCGCCCGCCGCCTGCGCCGCAACATCGCGTGGATCGAGACTCGCGAGGAGAACTTCCTCGCCGCCTGGCACAGCCGGGAGCAGCGCTACCAGCTCACCGCCGCCTTCACCGAGGACGGCGTGCTCACCGCGCTCGGTGCCGACATCGTGGCCGACGTCGGCGCCTACTCCTGTTACCCCGTGACCTTCGGGGTCGAGCCGCTCATGGCGTTCGCCGAGCTGCCCGGCCCGTACACGATCGCCGAGTACTCGGTCCGGTCCCGGGCGGTGCTGTCCAACAAGTGCCCGATCGCGCCCTACCGCGGGGTCTCCCGCCCGGTCCAGACGCTGGCGACCGAGCGAATCATGGACGTCGCGGCCCGGCGGCTCGGGTTGGACCCGGTCACCATCCGCCAGCGGAACCTGGTGGCCACGTTCCCCCACACGACCCCGACGGGGCTCGTCCTCGACCAGGCCAGCCACCAGGAGGCACTGGTGGAGGCCGCCCGCCAGGTGGACCTGCCGGGCTTCCGGGAGCGGCAGGCCGCGGCCCGCGCCGAGGGGCGGTGGCTCGGCATCGGTTTCAGCTGCTTCGCGGAGCGGACCGGCTATGGCACCCCGGCGTTCGCCGCCCGGAGCATGGCCATCACTCCCGGCTACGAGCGGGTCAACATGTCGATGGACCCGTCCGGCGGGGTGGTCCTGCGGATAGGGGCCTCGCCGCATGGGCAGGGCCTGCGGACCTCCCTGGCCCAGCTCGTCGCCGACAAGCTCGGCCTCCGCCCCGAGGAGATCCGGGTCGTCCACGGCGACACCGACGCCACCCCGTACGGGTGGGGCAGCTTCGGCAGCCGGGCCATGGTGATCGCGGGTGGCGCCTCGTCCCGGGCCGCCGACACCCTGCGCCAGCGGCTGATCGACATCGCGGCCGACCAGCTCGAGTGCGCCCCCGAGGACGTCGACCTTCGGGAGGGACAGGCGACCGTCCGCGGCACCGGGATCGGTCGGCCGATCAAGCAGCTCGCCCGGCTGGCCCACCACAACTCCCACCTGCTGCCCGCGGGCGAGCTGCCGTCGCTCGAGGTCTCCGCGACCTACGACCCGGGTGGCACCTTCTCCAACGCCTGCCACGTCGCGGAGGTGGAGGTCGACGAGCTCACGGGGGCCGTGCAGATCACCCGCTTCCTCGTAGTCGAGGACGCCGGCCTGCTGGTCAACCCGGCGATCGTCGACGGCCAGGTGCACGGCGGGGTCGTCCAGGGCATCGCCAACGCGCTCTACGAGGAGCTGCTCTACGACGACCGCGGCATCCTCGTGACCACCTCGCTCATGGACTACCTGCCGCCCACGCTCGCCGAGACCCCCGACATCGAGATCATCCACCTGGCCTCGGTGTCCGACGCCACCCTGACCGGCGCCAAGGGGGTCGGCGAGGGCGGCACGATCGGCGCCCCCGCCGCCGTGCTCAACGCGGTCTCCGACGCGCTCTCCCCGCTGGGGATCGAGCTCACCCACCTGCCCGCGACGCCCAGCCGCGTCCGTACCGCCATCCGCACCGCCCAGGCGCGGCTCTCCTCGGAAGGGGCCCTCCGATGACCGCCACCGTTCCGCTCCGCCTGCTCGTGAACGGTGAACGGCACGACATCTCCGTCGAGCCGCGGCGCACGCTCGCCGACGCCCTGCGCGAGGACTGCCAGCTCACCGGGACCCACCTCGGGTGCGAGCACGGGGTCTGCGGCGCCTGCACCGTCCTGCTCGACGGCCAGCCGGCCCGTGCCTGCCTGATCTTCGCCGTCCAGTGCGAGGGCGTCTCGATCCGCACCGTCGAGGGCCTGTCGGCCGACGACGAGAACCTCCACCCGGTGCAGCAGGCGTTCTGGGACCACCACGGTCTGCAGTGCGGGTTCTGCACGCCCGGCTTCCTCATGCTCGCGGCGGGAACGCTGGAGGAGGACCCGGAGCGCAGCGACGAGGAGCTGCGCGACATCCTGTCGTCCAACCTGTGCCGCTGCAC
This sequence comes from Geodermatophilus sp. DF01-2, assembly GCF_004571065.1. GTDB lineage: Bacteria > Actinomycetota > Actinomycetes > Mycobacteriales > Geodermatophilaceae > Geodermatophilus. Next base: position 2,450 of record NZ_SPQN01000067.1, on the reverse strand, counting down.
GGGCTACCAGAACATCCTCGCCGCGACCCGCGCCGCCGCGGCGCAGATGCGGCCGTGATCGGGGCCTCGGTCCGGCGGATCGAGGACCCGGTCCTCCTCCGGGGACAGGGCCGGTTCGCGGCCGACGTGGACTTACCCGGCCAGGTGCACATGCGGGTGGTGCGCTCCCCCGTGGCGGCCGGCCGGCTCACCGGCGTCCGGGTCGCCGCCGCCCGGGCACTGCCCGGCGTGGTGGCGGTCTGGACCGGCGACGACGTCGCCGAGCTGCCGCCGATCGGCTTCCGGCTCACCGCCCAGGAGTCGATGCGCCCCTACCGGCAGCCGGTGCTGGCGCGGGATCGGGTGCGCTACGTCGGCGAACCCGTGGCCGTTGTCTTCGCCGACTCGGCCTACGTCGCCGAGGACGCCGCCGACCTCGTCGAGGTCGACGTCGAGACCGACACCGCCGTGCTGTCGATGGACGGCGACCCCGTGGCCTGGCCGACCTACCCGGGCGCCGGAGGCTCGGAGACCACCCTGAGCGAGTCGCTGACGTCCGAGATCGGCTACGGGGACGTCGAGGCGGCGTTCACGGCCGCCGAGCGGGTGGTCGAGGTCGACGTGCGGGTCGGCCGGCACACCGGCGTCCCCATGGAGTGCCGCGGCGCGGTCGCCCACGTGGAGCCCACGACCGGCGTGCTCGTCATGGACGGCGCGGCCAAGGTGCCGTTCTGGAACCGCGACGCGATCGCCGAGATGGTGGGCCTCCCCCCGCAGCGGGTGGCGCTGCGGGAGGGGCACGTCGGGGGCGGCTTCGGCCCGCGCGGCGAGTTGTACCCCGAGGACGTGCTGGTGTGCCTGGCCGCCGTCCGGCTGGGCACCCCGGTCAAGTGGGTCGAGGACCGACAGGAACACCTGGTAGCCACCAATCACTCGCGCGATCAGCGGCACCGGCTCCGTGCGGCGGTCGACGCCGATGGCGTGGTGACCGCCCTCGATGGCGAGTTCTGGCTGGACCAGGGCGCCTACGTCCGCACGCACGCGGCCACGGTGCCGTCGCTCACCGCCTCGATGCTGCCCGGGCCGTACCGGGTCCCGGCCTACCGCATGCGCGGGCACATCCGGATGAGCAACAAGACGCCGGCAGGGACCTACCGTTCCCCCGGCCGGTACGAGAGCACGTTCGCCCGCGAGCGGCTGATGGACGCCGTCGCCGCGGAGTTGGGCCTGTCCCCCCTCGAGGTTCGCCGTCGGAATTTCATCCCGGCCGCCGAGATGCCCTACTCGAGGCCGCTGCAGGCGATGGGGACCGAGCTGACGTACGACTCAGGCGACTACGCACTGCTGCTGGACCGCATGGAGCAGCGGTGGGACCTCACCGCGCTGGCGGAGGCGGTCGCGGCCCGCCGGGCGGCCGGGGAGCTCGTGGGCATCGGCTTCGGCTGCTTCGTCGAGAAGAGCGGGCTCGGCCCGTACGAAGGCGTCCGGATCAAGGTCGACGCGGCCGGCTCCGTCCAGGTCGTCACCGGCGCGTCGTCGGTCGGCCAGGGCGTCGACACCGTGCTGGCTCAGGTCGTCGGTGACGTCCTCGGCGTCGGTCTCGACGCCATCCGCGTGGTCCGGGGGCAGACGGAGCACTTCGACTACGGCCGCGGCGCCTTCGCCACGCGGCTGTCGGTGATGGCCGGCTCCGCGACCGTGCGCGCGGCCGAGGCGCTGCGCGACAAAGCCGTGGCGGTCGCCGCGCACGAAATGGAGGTAGACCCGTCCGACCTGGAACTGGTCGACGGGGTCGTGCGGGTGCTCGGCGATCCGGGATCCTCGATGTCGCTCGGCGAGGTCGCCCGGCTCCTGGAGCCGGTCGGCGCCCACTCGCTCGGCATGGAGCCCGGCCTCAACGCCGACGGCTGGTTCCACACCGACCACATGACCTACCCCTACGGCATCCACGCGGCGGTCATCCGCATCGATCCGGGGACCGGTGAGGCCCGTATCGAGCGCTACCTGGTCGGCTACGACGTCGGCAAGGCGCTGAACCCCGTCCTGGTCGAGGGCCAGATCGTCGGCGGCGTCGCCCAGGGCATCGGCGGCGCGCTGCTCGAGCAGTTCCTCTACACCGACGAGGGACAGCCGCAGTGCACCACGTTCATGGACTACCTGCTGCCCACGGTGCACGAGATGCCTCCGGTGGAGGTCATCGTCACCGAGGACGCGCCGAGCCCGCTCAACCCCCTGGGCGTCAAGGGCGCCGGGGAAGGCGGGACCAACGCGGTCGCCGCGACGGTGGCCGCGGCCCTCGACGACGCCCTGGAGCGCCCCGGCGCCATCACCTCCGTCCCGGTCACCCCGGCCCGACTCCGAGCCATCGTCGCCGCGGCCTCCGCACATCCGCGCCCGCGCACCACCACCACTAAGGAGAAGCAGTCGTGAAGATCGTCGACCTGTCGCATACGTGGGGTATTCACACGCCG
>NZ_SPQN01000066.1 GCF_004571065.1 Geodermatophilus sp. DF01-2 | reverse complement strand
ATCCGGCGGCAGCAGAAACCCCTGATCGACATCCGCGCGGATGAAGTTCTGCGGCATGCCCCATTCTCCCGCAACTACCGCCCGCACCCGCTCAGGCACGCGGCTTTATGCGACAGGCTCGATCATCGGGGACGCCGGCGTCAGAGGGTGGTCGCGCGCCCGCCGTCCACCGGGATGACCGCGCCGGTGACGTAGGCGCCGGCCCGGCTGGCGAGGTAGACGGCGACGCCGGCCATGTCGTCGGGCCGGCCGATCCGCCCGAGCGGGGACGACGCGGCGATCTCGTCGCCGTGGGCGGCGAGCGTGGCGGCCATCATCTTCGACTCGAACGGCCCCGGGGCGACGGCGTTGACCGTGATCCGCTTGGGCCCCAGCTCCTTGGCCAGCACGCGGGTGAGGTGGTGCACGCCGGCCTTGCTCGCCGAGTACGAGTAGGTCGGCAGGGACGGCGCGTGCAGCCCGTCGATGCTGCCGACGTTGACCACGCGGGCCGGGTCGTCGTCGGTGCCCGCGGCCTCGAGCAGCGGCAGGAACGCGCGGGTGAGGTAGAACGGCGCCTTGAGGTTGAGGTCGAGCACCTTGTCCCAGGCCGAGGCGGGGAACTCGGCGAACGGCGCGCCCCAGGTCGCCCCCGCGTTGTTGACCAGGACGTGCAGCCGCTCCTCGCGGCGGCCCACCTCCTCGGCCAGCCGGAGGCACTCGGCCTCGGTGGAGACGTCGGCCGGGATCGACTCGACCTTCCCGAACTGCGACAGCTCGGCGGCCGCGGCCTCGCCGGCGTCGGCCTTGCGCGAGCTGATGTAGACCGAAGCCCCTGCCTGCAGCAGGCCGCGGGCCATCATCAGGCCGATGCCGCGCGTGCCGCCGGTGACCACGGCGACCTTCCCGGTCAGGTCGAACAGGTCCACGGGGGGCCTCCCAGGGTCGTGGGGACGTCGTCGGCCCCCGGCGCGGGCACCCTATCCAGCGTTACGGGCGGCGCCGGAGAGGGCTCCTGTGTCAGCCTCGGCCCATGAGCGCACCTTCCGCCGAGCCCGCCACCCTGGGCGTCACCAGCGAGGTCGGGCCGCTGCGGACGGTCCTGCTGCACCGGCCGGGCGCCGAGCTGCGCCGGCTGACCCCGCGCAACAATGACCAGCTACTCTTCGACGGCGTCCCGTGGGTCCGCCGGGCGCAGGAGGAGCACGACGCCTTCGCCGCCGAGCTCACCGCCCGCGGGGTGGAGGTGCTGCACCTGGACCGGCTGCTGGCCGAGGTGCTCGCCTCCCCCGACGCGCGCGGCGAGCTGGTCGCCGCCGCCGTCGACGACCCGCGGCTGGGGGCCACGCTCAAGCGCACGGCGGCCGCGCACCTGGCCGACCTCTCCCCCGACGACCTCGCGGGCAGGCTGATCACCGGGCTGGCGCACGACGAGCTGCCCGGAGCCCGGGGCCTGGCCTGGGAGGTCATGGACCGCGGCGAGTTCGTCGTCCCGCCGCTGCCGAACCTGCTGTTCACCCGGGACTCGTCGGTGTGGGTCGGCGACCAGGTGGCGGTGACCTCCCTGGCGATGCCGGCCCGGCACCGGGAGAGCACGATCACCGCCGCCGTCTACGCCCACCACCCGCGCTTCGCCGGCGCGAAGCGGCTCTACGACGCCTCGCTCGAGCACCTGGAGGGCGGCGACGTGCTGCTGCTGGCCGCCGGGGTGGTGGCCGTCGGGGTCGGCGAGCGGACGACGCCCGGCGGTGCGGAGCGGCTGGCCCGGCGGGTCTTCGCCCGGGGGCTGGCGCACACGGTGCTCGTCGTCCCGATCGCCCAGCAGCGGGCGACCATGCACCTGGACACCATCGCCACGATGGTCGACGTCGACGCCCTGGTCATGTACCCGGCCGTCGCCGGTTCCCTGGCCGCCTGGACGGTCACCGCCGGGGAGGGCGGGGCCGGCCAGGTTGACGACGACACGACCGACCTCGACGTCCGCGGCCCCGCCCCGTTCCTGGAGGCCGCGGCCGCGGCGATGGGCATCGACCGGCTGCGGGTGATCGACACCGGCCTGGACCCGGTCACCGCCGAGCGCGAGCAGTGGGACGACGGCAACAACACCCTCGCGCTGGCCCCCCGGCTCGCCGTGGCCTACGAGCGCAACACCGTCACCAACGCCGCGCTCGAGGCGGCGGGCATCGAGGTGGTGCGGATCGCGGGCTCCGAGCTGGGCAGCGGCCGCGGTGGGCCGAGGTGCATGTCCTGCCCGGTCCGCCGCGACCCGCTCTGAGCGACCGGCGCGCCGACCGCCTCGAGTCCCGACGACGTCCTGGCTCGCGTCGTGGTCGCCTGGCTCGTGTCGTGGCGCGAGTCAGGCGCCCGCCGGGCGAGCCAACTCGCCAGGCAGGAGCGGACGGGAGGCCGCACGGGCGCTACAGGCCCTGGGCGAGGCGGTGGTACGCGGCGCCCCAGCGCAGCTCCTTGGCCAGCGACCGGCGCGTGGTGTCAGCCCTCGGTCGCCGTCTCGAAGTCCGGCCGCGGCTGCCACACCACGCGGGCCACGGGGAGGTTCGGCAGCGGCTCGGCGGGGTCGACGACGTCGACCTCGTTGGCCACCCACCGGAACCGGTCGCCCAGGTCGCACCAGCCGACGACGACGCCCGCGCCCGGGGCGGCCGTGAACACCAGCCGCGCCGGGTCCTCGCGGCCGCCGATCGACAGCGGGTGCACCTCGACCCGCGGCCGCCCGCCGGCGACGGTCGGGCAGACCTCGAGCATGTGGGCGCCGAGGATCCTCGGCGTCCCGATGAGGTCGTAGGTGTAGTCCTCCACGAAGGAGGTGCCGCCGGGCAGCCCGGCCGCGGCGACCTTCAACACGCGCAGCAGCGCCGCGGTCTTCCAGTCGTCCTCGCCGCCGAAGCCGTAACCGTCGGTCATGAGCCGCTGGACAGCGAGGCCGGGAAGCTGGCGCAGGCCGCCGAGGTCCTCGAAGTTGGTCGTGAACGCGGCCGGCGGTTCTCCCGGGTCGGGACGTCCGCCCCGTCGGGTTCTCGCCGCCACGGGTTCCGGGCCCGTACACGTCCACGGACGGTGCGCGGACCCGGGAGGCCGGGCGGCGCCTAGCGGAGGGTGATCTGGCGGGAGAGGAGGCCGGCCCGGGCACGGCGCTCGTCGGGGGTCAGCGGGTCGCCCGCCGCCAGCGCCTGCTCGAGCCGGGCCTGGAACCCGGCGGCCGCGTCCACCCAGCCGGCGGCCGGGGTGCCGGCGGGCAGGTCCCACACCGGGACGACGAGGCCGTGCGCCCGGAAGGCCCCGGCGTATCGGGTGTCCTCGCCCAGCAGCAGCTGCTCGGACGCCGAGAGGCGGGCGAGCGCGTCGAGCAGCCGCTCCTCGGGCTCGGGGCGCACCCAGCGCAGGTGCGCCCGCTCGCCACTGGGCCGCACCCAGTAGGCGGCGCCGACGCCGGGGAGCAGCTCGGTGGGCAGGATCGCCTGGTTGGCCTGCTCCAGCCCGGCCCGCACCGCCGCGGACGGCTCGATGCCCTCCAGCCAGAACCCGAAGTCGGGGTGCACGGTCACCTCGAACGGGGCGTCGAGGTCGAGCAGCTCCTGCAGCCGCGGACCCGAGGAGCCGGCCCCGCCGACGGGGCCGGGGTCGACCGGCGCGCCGGCCGGGGCGTCGAGGGCCGCGGCCAGGGCGGTCCCGAGGTCGCGGCTGACGTCGTCGGAGGAGGCGTGCAGCTGGACGCCGAGCAGGATCTCGCCGTTGGCCCGAACGAGCGCCGGGGCCCCGCCGGGCAGCACGCTGGCCAGGGTGACGTCGCGCCCGTCCGCCGTCCGCAGGGGTGCGGTCGCCGCCGGGACCAGCTCCCGGAGGGCCACCCAGTGCGGCTCACCGGGCAGCCCCTCGAAGGGCCGGGTCACCGGCGGGGCGTAGCCCGAGCCGTGGCAGTGCTTGTACCGGCGGCCGGAGCCGCACGGGCACGGCGCCTTGGGGTTGACGCCGCTCTCGGCGGCAGGGGCAGCGGGACGCTTGCGGGTCGCGGAGCGGGCCATGGGGACGAGCGTAGGTGGCCCCCTCGCAGGGTCCCGCCGCGAGCCTGCGAACGGCGGGGGCGAGAGGGGTCCTTTCTCTACGCTCACCTGGCGTGAGACCTCCCGCCGTACCGCTCGACCTCACCGACCCCGCCGTGGTCGCCGATCCGTATGCGGCCTATGCCCGCACCCGGATGCAGGCGCCGGTGCAGTGGCACGAGGGCCTGGGCCTCTGGCTGGCGTTCACCCACGCGGAGAGCAACGCCGTCCTGCGTGACCGGCGGCTGGGCCGGCTCTGGCGGGACCGCGAACCCGCGGAGCGCTTCGGCAGCTTCAACCTCATCCACCGCAACGCGATCCTGGAGATGGAGCCGCCGGACCACACCCGGCTGCGCCGCCTGGTCAGCGCCGCCTTCGCCCGCGGGCACGTCGAGCGGCTGCGGCCGTGGGTGCAGGAGCTGGCCCGCGATCTGGTCGACGGCCTGGTCGAGCGCTCCGGCGGCACGGAGCCGGTCGACGTCCTCGCCGGGATGGCCGAGGAGCTGCCGGTCGCCGTCATCGCCGAGCTGCTCGGCGTCCCGCACGCCGACCGGCCGCTGCTGCGGCCGTGGTCCAACGCGATCGTGAAGATGTACGAGTACGGCCGGACGACGGAGATCGAGAACTCAGCCGAGCGCGCCGCCGTTGAGTTCGTCGCCTACCTGCGGGAGCTGGCGGCCGACCGCCGGAATCACCTCGGCGATGACCTGGTCTCACATCTCGTGAGCGTCCGGGACGCCGAGGGCCACCGGCTCACCGAGGACGAGCTCGTCACCACCTGCATCCTGCTGCTCAACGCCGGGCACGAGGCGACGGTCAACGTCAGCGGCAACGGCCTGCTCGCGCTGCTCGAGCACCCGGACCAGCTCGCCCGCCTCCGCGAGGAGCCGGGCCTGCTGCCGACGGCGGTCGAGGAGCTGATGCGGTTCGACTCGCCGCTGCAGCTGTTCGAGCGGACCGCGACCGCCGACGTGGAGATCGGCGGGGTGACCGTGCGGGAGGGGCAGAAGGTCGCCGCCCTGCTCGGCAGCGCCAACCGCGACCCGGCGGTCTTCGCCGAGCCGGACCGACTGGACGTCGGCCGCACCGACAACCCGCACATCTCGTTCGGCGCCGGCGTCCACTTCTGCATCGGCGCCCCACTGGCCCGGGTGGAGCTGCAGGCGTCCTTCGGCGCGCTGCTGGACCGCACCAGCCGGCTGGAGCCGGGCGGAACGCCGGTGCGCCGTCCGGAGTTCGTGATCCGCGGCCTGTCACGGTTGCCCGTGGTTCTCGCGGGATGAGCCCGACCGAACTCGCGCCGTCCTCGCCGTGTACCGCGCGCTCGGTGACCACGGAGTGAGGCCGGCGCGCGGGTCCGGACCGCCGGTGGCCGGAAGGGCCGTCGCCGCCTGCGCGGAAGACGGCACTCACCGGTAGAAGGTGAGCGCGGTCACTGGCACGATTCGGCCATGCATGGGCTGATGCAGGACTACCCCTTGACCATCGACGCGATCTTCCGGCACGTCGAGCAGCACTACGGCGACGGCACCATCGCCACCGCGGGTCCGGGCGGGGTCACCCGGACGACGTACGCGGAGTGGGCGCAGCGAACCCGGAAGCTCGGCGGGGTGCTCGACACCCTCGGGATCAGCGCCGACGGCCGGGTGGGCACCTTCGGCTGGAACAGCCAGCGTCACCTCGAGCTCTACTTCGCGGCACCGTCCACCGGGCGGGTGCTGCACACGCTGAACATCCGGCTGTTCCCCGAGCAGCTGACCTACATCGCCAACCACGCCGAGGACGAGGTCGTCTTCGTCGACCGGTCGGTGCTGCCGCTGCTGTGGCCGCTGGTCGACACGATGAAGACCGTCCGGCACGTGGTCGTCATGGACGACGGCGGCGACAACGAGATCCCCGACGACCCGCGGGTGCTCGACTACGAGACCCTGCTGGCCGAGGCCTCCCCGGTCGACTTCCACGTGGACGACGAGTGGCGAGCCGCCTCCATGTGCTACACGAGCGGCACCACCGGCAACCCCAAGGGTGTCGTCTACTCGCACCGCTCGACGTTCCTGCACACCATGGGCGTGCTGATGCCCAACGCCTTCGGGCTGGGCATCCGGGACGTCGCCATGCCGGTCGTGCCGATGTTCCACGCCAACGCCTGGGGCATCGCCCAGGCCGCCCCGGCCGCCGGCGCCTCGCTGGTCATGCCCGGCGCGATGATGCAGCCGGAGGCCCTCGCCGACCTGATCGTCAACGAGGGCGTCACCTTCACCGCCGGCGTCCCGACGATCTGGCAGGGCGTGCTGCCGCACCTGGCCGGCCGGCCGCACAAGCTGCGCGACATCGGCTGCGGCGGCTCCGCGGTGCCCAGGGCGCTGTCGGAGGCCTACCGCGAGCAGGTCGGCCTGCCGATCCTGCAGGCGTGGGGCATGACCGAGACCCACCCGGTCGCCTCCTCGGGCATCCTCCCGCCCCGCTTCGACGACCTCGACGATGCGGGCAAGGCCGACCAGCGCGCCCGCGCCGGCATCCCGTTCCTGGGGGTGGAGGCGCGCATCGTCGACGCCGAGACCCTCGAGCCGCAGCCGTGGGACGACCAGGCCACCGGGGAGCTGCAGGTCCGCGGGCCGTGGTGCGCGCAGGACTACTACAACCCCGACGCCGGCGTGGAGCTCTCGACGCCGGACGGCTGGATGCGCACCGGCGACGTCGCCGCCATGGACCCCTACGGCTCGATCCGGATCGCCGACCGCACCAAGGACCTCATCAAGTCCGGTGGCGAGTGGATCAGCTCGGTCGACCTCGAGAACGTGATCATGAGCCACCCGAAGGTCAAGGAGGCCGCGGTCGTCGGCATCCCGCACCCGAAGTGGGACGAGCGCCCGCTGGCCTGCGTCGTCCTCAAGGAGGGCGAGACGATGACCGAGGAGGAGGTCCTCGACCACCTCCGGCCGCAGGTCGCCAAGTGGTGGCTGCCGGACGCCGTGGCGTTCATCGACGAGGTGCCCAAGACCAGCGTCGGCAAGTTCTCGAAGAAGGACCTGCGCACCCGCTTCGCCGAGTTCCCGGCAAAGTAGAAGGGCCCTCCTGCCCCCCACCGCTCGCAGGCTCGCGGCGGGGCCCTGCAGGAGGGCCGCCCGTCCTCCCCACCCGCCGCAGGCTCAGGGCGGTGCCTCAGCGCACGAAGGGCTGCTGGCCGGTCTCGCTCACCATCGGCCGGCCGGCGGCCTCCCATCCCCCCATGCCGCCGCCCACGTTCACCGCGTCGTAGCCGTTGGCGTTCAGCCAGGCGGCCACCCGGGCCGAGCGGCCACCGCCGCGGCAGGTGACGTAGAGGGGGTCGCCCTCGGGCAGGTCCTCCAGTCGCGCGGGAACCTCCCCCATCGGGATGTGGGTCGCGCCGTCGATGTGGCCGGCCGCCCACTCGTCGTCCTCGCGGACGTCGAGGACGACGGCGTCCTCGGGGACCTCGCTGGCGGGCACGGTCGGGACATGCTGCGGCATCACGCATGCCATCGTGGCACGCCCCCGCGGTCCCCGAGGGGCGCCCGGTGAGCCGCCCGCCCGGATGACGATGCGATGACGACCTTTTCCGCCACGGCTGTCACCGGCCTCCCCGGGGCACATCCGGGCGCGAGGGTCCGACGCCCTCGGTCGTACACGCGTCGCGCCGGTTCCGTGCTCCCGATCGCTCTGCCGGGCCGCGGCCGGACCTCCCCGGGGGGTGGTCGGACGTGGAAGCTCCCCTCGGCCGGCGGGGCCGGCCAGGCCGGTGTCACCAGCCCCGGCGTGCCGTCCGGCGACCGACGGTCCCCGGGACGGAACGAGGGAGTGATCATGCGCCGGATCTCGCACCGGAGGCTGCGGAGGGGGTCGATCACCGCCGCCGTCGTCGCCGTCGTGGCTCTCGGGCCGTCCGCCTGTGCCGAGGACACCGCCGAGCCGGAGACCGGGGTCGAGGACGCCACGGGGGAGGAGATCGTCGAGGACGCCCTGGAGGCCGAGCAGGCCGGGCCACTCGGCGGACCGTACGACTCGGCCTTCCTCGAGGAGCTCAGATCCGCAGCGGGCGACGACGTGGTGGTGTCCGCCGAGGTGGACGAGATCCTCTCACCGTCGGCGTTCACCATCGCCGGCACCGACGACACCGCGGTCGAGCCGCTGCTGGTCATCGGCGCCACCGAGTTCGCCGATCTGGAGCCCGGCGTCCCGGTGCAGGTCGCCGGCACCGTGCAGCTGGCCTTCGACGTCGCGGCCGCCGAGGAAGCGGTCGGGGTCGACCTCGACGACGCGCTGTTCGAGGGGCTCGCGGCCGAGCCGTACCTCGTCGCCGACGACGTCGACGTCCTGCCGTCAGCCGGGGGGTGATCGGCGGCGGACGACGAGTGATCCGGTCGTCCCACCGCAGGGCGCCGCAGGTAGGGGACTGAGGTCGGTCGGCCTGCTGCTGCCGGACCTCCGTCCGGTCGGCGGCAACGGCGACCTCCCCCTCCTCCTCGACGAAGAACGCGTCGGGGTCCTCGAGGCTCGTGGCCGCCGCCCGGGCCGGGGGGACGGCGGCGGTGGTGGCGAGCCGGGTAGCGCTCCACGGACAGGCGCCGGTCGGCCGGAGCTCCATCGCCAGGACTGCCGCTGCGCATCACGGATCACCGTGCAGCAGGAGCGCAGGCCGGCATCGACGGGCGGGAGAAGGGCGGTGGCTTCGCTCCCGGTGCGACCTCGCCTCGGCGCTGCGCGAGTGCCCCGCCCGACCGGTCACCGGGTGGGCCGGCCGACCGGAACCGACCGGCGAGGCAGCCGCAACTCCGCTGGGAGGATCGGAGGATGAGCAGCACCGAGCCGGACGTCCGAGGATGGGAGCGATGACCGCCGACGCCGCCGCGCCCGTCCGCGACCCCGCCTGGTCGCTGTCCCGCTCGGCGATCGGGCTGTGGGTCACCGAGGGCGTGTTCGGCACGCTCCTCTACGGCGTGCTGGTGGCGGCGTTCGTGCTCTTCGTGCCCGCCGGCGGCCCGGTCCCGGTGCTCCGCTGGCTGCTCCCGGCCCTGCTGGCCGTGTACGCGGTGGTGGCGATCGGCGTGCGCCCGTGGGTCCGCTACCGGGTGCACCGCTGGGAGGTCACCGAGGAGGCGGCCTACACCCTCACCGGCTGGCTCACCCGCACCTGGACGCTGGTCCCGATCTCCCGCATCCAGACCGTCGACGTCACCCGCGGCGTCCTCCAGCAGCTGTTCGGCCTGGCCACGGTCGCGGTGCTGACGGCGTCCTCCCAGGGCACGGTCCGGGTGCTGCACCTGGAGGCCGACGTGGCGCACCGGGTCGCCGACGACCTCGCCCGGCGAGCCGAGCTGGTCCGCGACGAGGCCACGTGAGCGGACAGGGGCGTGAGCATCGCAGCGAGGAACGAGCGAGGAGCGGAGCGCCCCACGGGAGCGAACCAATGGGAGACGTGAGCCACTCTGGTGTCCCTCCGGCTCCGCCGGGCGGAGACGAACCGATGGGCGAGGTGACCGCACCGGGCACGCAGCCGCGGCGGACGTCGCCCCGCGTCGTCCTCGTCCACACGGCCACCTTCCGGCAGGCCCGCCAGCTGGTGCCGCTGCTCATCCCGATCGCCGCGGTGACCGGGTTCGACGACGGGCTGGCCACGGTCGTCGTCCTCGCGGTGGCGGTCACCGCGCTCTCGCTGGCCGCGGCGGCGCTCAGCTGGTGGCGGTTCGGCTACGCCGACGGCCCGACCGCGGTGGTGGTGACCCGCGGCCTGCTGGCCCGGTCGGTCCGCACCGTGCCCAACGACCGCATCCGCGGGGTCGAGGTCGAGGTGCCGCCGATGCACCGCCTGCTCGGGCTGGTGCGGGTCCGCGTCGACGCCGCCGCGGGCTCGGTGGGGACCAACGAGGAGGAGCTGGTCGTCGACGGCGTCCCGCGCGCCGAGGGCGACCGGCTGCGCGCGCGGCTGCTGGCCCGCCGTCCCGCCGGCGCACCGGAGGGTGAGCGCACGGCCGAGGAGCCGGCCGAGGAGGAGATCGCCCGCTTCGACAACCGCTGGCTGCTCTACGCGCCGCTGGTCGGGAGCTACCTCGTCGTCCCGGTGGCCGCCGTCGGCACGCTGTTCCGGCTGGTCGAGGAGCTGCCGGACGCCATCGTCCCGGACGTACCGGGCCCCGACCCCGCCGACCCGCGGGTGCTCGTCGCCGCCCTGGTCGCCGCGGTGCCGCTGCTCGCGCTCGCCGCGGTGGTCGGCGCGGCCGTCGTGAACTGGCGGTACCGGTTGGTGCGGCGCGGCGGGTCGCTGGTCGCCGTCCGCGGGCTGCTCACCCGCCGGCACACCGAGCTGGAGGTGGACCGGATCCGCGGCGGCACGCTGAGCGAGGGCCTGGGCATGCGCTGGGTCCGCGCGACCCGCGTCAACGCCCTGGTCACCGGCCTCGGGCAGGCGAACCGACGGGGTCAGCTGCTTCCGCTCGGCCCGCGCACCGAGGCCGTGGCGCTGCTCGCCCGGCTGGTCGAGGACCCCGGTCCGCTGACCGCCCACCCGCCCGCGGCGCTGCGCCGCCGGCTGGTGCGCGCCCTCGGCACCGGCCTGGCGGTCACCGCGCTCGGCGCGTGGGCCGCGGCCGCCCTCGGCTGGTGGTGGGCGCCCGTCGCCGGCGCCGTCCTCACCGTCCTGGGCGTCCCCATGGGGATCGGCCGCTACCGCGCCCTCGGGCACATGGCGGGGCCACGGTCGCTCAGCGTGCGCAGCGGCTGGCTGGTGCGCGAGCAGGCGGTGCTGCAGCGCCGCGCCGTCGTGGGCTGGGAGGTGCGGCAGAGCCCGCTCCAGCGGCGTGCCGGGCTGGCCACGGTCGTCGCCTGCGTGGGCGCCGGCAGCGGGGGCTACGCCGCGGTCGACATGGCCGCCGCGGACGTGCCCGGGTTCACCGCGGCGGCGTCGTCGGGGACGTGGGCGGCGACCCTGAGCGCACGCGCGGGATGACCTCGCTCCGGGTGCGCAGCAGCGCGTCCCCCAGGACGGCCGCGACATGCGGGTGCTCCCCGGCCAGCAGGCCGACCACCGGCAGGACGTGCCTCCGGTGATCAGGGCCTCCCCCGCGGGGCCCCGGTGCAGCCCGTGGCACCGAAGATGACGATCCGCGCACCCGTCCGGCGACCGTAGCCGCGACTGTCGATCACCGTTGGGGGTAGCGGGGCGGCGATGACGTGCGAGCCCGCAACGGTGCGGAGCTCAGCCCTGCCTCCCGCCACCCCCGAGGTGGACCCGGCCGGCGAGCGCCGCGGCCTCCACCCGGGTGGCCACCCCGAGGCTGCGCAGCAGCGCGGCCACCAGGCGCTTCGCCGTCCGCTCCGACACGTGCAGGGTCGTGGCGATGTCCACGGTGGTGGCGCCGTCGGCCACCAGCCGCCACAGCCGCCGCTCGTCGGCGGTCAGCCGCTCGGCGATGCTCTGTTCCCCGGACGGCGCGGCGTCCTCGAGCAGCCGGCGCAGGAGGTCCTCGGGCAGCACCGACCAGCCGTCGAGCACCGCCAGCAGCGGTCGCACGAGCGCCTCCGGGTCGGCTGTCTTGGGAAGGTACGCCGCGGCTCCCGCCCGCAACGCCTCCAGGACGGCGTCCTCCTCGGCCTGGCCGGAGAGCGCCACCACCCGCACCGTCGGGTCCGCCCGGCGGATCGCCGCGATCGCCCGCGTACCGCCCGGCGGCGGCATGTGCAGGTCCACGACGGCGACGTCCGCGTGGTGCCGGCGCACCATCGCGGCGGCCGCGGAGGCGTCGTCGGTCATCGCCACGACGCGGACCCGCCCCTCGCTGACCCCCGGCAGCAGCAGGGCCAGGCCCCGGCTGAACAGCGGGTGGTCGTCGACGAGCACGACGTCGACCTCAGGACGGCGCTCAGCCCCGGCGTCGGTCAACTCGATCCCTTCCCAGGCGGTCGGCTGCGCCCGGCGCTGCTGACCGGTTGCGCGCAATGGAGATGCCCATGACTCTCGCGCCCAACCCCCCGCCCCCCACCGGGCCGGGCGCGCTGCACCCGGTCCTGCGCCGCCTGCTGCGGCGCCGTGCACGGCTGCGGCCCGGCGCCTCCGACGTCCCGGGGCCGTCCGAGGCGCTGGTGCAGGCGCTGTGCCACGACATGCGCACGCCGCTGGCCTCGCTGGAGGCGCTGCTGGGGTCGCTGGGCCGGTCCCCGGGGCAGCCCGACAGGCTGGCGCCGGATCCCGGGGAGGTGCTGGCGCTGGCCCGCGCGCAGACCGCCCACCTGGCCTCCATGCTGCGGACGGCGGCCGCCACGGGCGGCGCGGCGCCGCGGGCGCGTGGGCACCGCCGGCTGGGCGACGTCGTCCGGGCGTCCGGCGCAGCCTCGGGACTGCCTGCCGCCCAGCTGACCGTCGAGCTCGGCGCGGGTGCGGAGGAGGTCGCCGTCGCCGACGCCCGGGTGCAGCGGATCCTCACCAACCTGCTGGAGAACGCGCACCGACACGGTGAGGGCGCCGCGGTTCGGCTGGCTGTCAGCTGCCGGCCGGGGTGGGTCGACCTGGCGCTGACCCAGGCCGTCGTCCGACCGGAACGCCTGCTCGGGCACCTGCACACCGACCAGCCGCCGCCGGACCTCACCGGCCTGGGCCTGTGGTCGGTGCGGCGGCAGACCCGCGAGCTCGGCGGCCGGATCGTGTGGACCGACGACGGCGAGTCCCTCACGTTGACCGTGCAGCTTCCCGACCGTTGAAGGACCCTCCTGCCCCCCACCGCTCGCAAGCTCGCGGCGGGACCCTGCAGGAGGGCCACCGGGGGCGGGCTCCACGCAGCAGGGGCACGGCACCTGGCCGCGGTGTCGTCGGTCCGAGGAGTGGGGGCCGGAGCGGGCTCCACGCAGCAGGGGCACGGCACTTGGCCGCGGTGTCGGCCGGGAGGCCGACGAACAACATGGCACCGCCGGGCCAGGGCTCGGCACGGGCGGGCCAGTGGACGCGGGCAGATCCCTGGTGTCACCGCAGCAGCGGTGGTCGCGACGACGCAAGGGAGAGCCCGTGTTCACGCACACCCACGCCCTGCAGTACGAGGCCAAGCCCGACGGCCCGGACGCCGCCTTCGCCCGGCGGATGCAGGAAATCCTCGGCGGCCAGTGGGGCGAGATGACGGTCGCCACGCAGTACCTGCTGCAGGGCTGGAACTGCCGTCTGCCCGGCAAGTACAAGGACATGCTCCTGGCCATCGGCACCGAGGAGCTGGCCCACGTCGAGATGATCGTGACGATGATCGACCGGCTGCTGGACCACCAGCCGCTCAAGCCGGACTCCGCCGACCGCACCAACGAAGCGGCCGCCGGGTTCGGCAACACCAACCCGCAGCATGCGATCGTCAACGGCGGCGGCGCCTACTACAACAACAGCATGGGGGTGCCGTGGACCGGGGCCTACGTGACCGCCAGTGGCAACCTCATGGCCGACTTCCAGTACAACGCGACCGCCGAGATGATGGGCCGGCTGCAGGTCTCCCGGCTGTACAACATGACCGACGACCCCGGGGTCAAGGACATGTTCCGCTTCCTCATCGCGCGGGACCACATGCACCAGATGCAGTGGCTGGCCGCGATGGAGGAGCTCAAGGACGACGGGCTCGAGGGCATCCCGGTGCCGGAGGCGTTCCCGCTGGAGGAGGAGCCCGGCAACTTCGGCTACGCCTTCATCGACGCCTCCGACGGGCCCGAGGCCTCGGCGGGCCGGTGGGCGTCGGGCCCGGCGGTCGACGGTCGCGGCCAGTTCACGGCGCAGCCGATCGAGGCGACGGCGGACGCCCCGATCCTGCCGCCCGGCGACCCGCGGCTGTTCGGCACGCCGCAGCAGCCGGGGCAGTCGATCCTCCAGAAGGCGAAGGACATGCTCACGTGAGCGCCGGCCGTGCTCGAGCGAGAGCCGGCCGTGCCCGCGTGAGCTGAACCCACCCGTCCTGCGCCGTCGCCGCGCCGGCGGCCGGGTCCATGCACGACCCGGCCGCCGGCCGGCGGGGCCGCTCCCACCGGAGGAGAGCACCGTGCACGTGTCCGCCCCCGCCGTCCTGCTGACGGTGGTCTACGCCGCGGCCCTCGCCGTCGCGGTCAGCGCGCCCGGCCAGCACCTGGTCGCCGGGCTGGTCGTCCTCACCGGCCTGGTCACCCGCTGGGTGGTCCGCCACCGCCGCGCGCAGCGCGCCGTCCCGGCCGTGGCCGTGGGTGCCTCCACGTCCGCCGACGGCGTCCTGGCGCCCGACACCGCCCCCGCCCGGGCCGCCGCCTGAGAAGGCACCCTCTCCCGGAGAAAGACCCTCTCCTGGGTTTCCTCGCAGTTCGGGGACGCCCGGGAGGGGGCCACGCCGAGGGTCGTCGGACAGCACCCGGGAAGGCGCGAGGCGCGCGCCCCCGCAATGTTGAGGGCAGGGGTGCCGATGGTGGCGCTCTCGGCCGCGGCGACGTCAGCCACGGGTCGCCCCCTCGTTCGACGACGGGCCGGTCCCCGGCGCATCCGGCGCGTACTCGTGGTGCTCCAGCCGGTCGCGCATCTCGTCGGCGATGGGGTCGGTGCGCTTGTCGGCGTGCGCGACGTAGAGGTGGGTGATCGCGAACGTGGTCACGAACTGGCCGAGGCCGAGCAGGATGCCCACGTTGACGTTGCCGAAGACGGACGTGGCCATGAACTCCGAGGCGTACGTCGACAGGAGCACGTACAGCAGGTACCAGGCCAGGAAGGCCACGGTCATGGGGAACGCGAAGCGGCGGAAGCGGCGCCTGAGCTCCTGGAACTCCGGCGAGGCCTGCGCCTCGCGGTATTCCTCCGGTGTCAGGAGCCTGCGTTCGGCGGGTGGTGTCACGGTGTGCTCTCCCTGTGGTACCGGGTCACCTGCGACGAAGGTGATCGCGGTCACTCTAGAGACACGGCGACGCCGGGTGTGACGCCGGACACCTTCTCGTTGTGCACGACGCACCCGCGCGCCGGCGGCCGCGTCGCCCCGGCTCCTCGGGGCGCACGGCAGCCCTCCCGCGCACGTCGCTCGGCTTCCTGGTGGCCGTGACCGGGTGGGAACGGGTGGCGCCGTGACCGGGCCGCGACGCCGCCCCACCGGAGCTCAGTCCGCCGGCAGCTGCTCTCCGCAGGTGGTGCAGCGGACCGGCGGGTCGGCGTCGGCGAGCCGGCCGCACGCCGGGCACACCCGCCGCACCCAGCACGCCGGGTCGCCACCCTCGGGTTCGGCGGGCCGCGGGACGCCGGCCGGCCGCTCGTCGCCGGTCACCCGGCCATGGTCGGACGCCGGGCGCCCACCGGCAACCGTCGGGCGGGTCCGTGCCGGGCACCCCCTCCTCCCGAGACGACCACGCCCGTGCCGGGGGCTGGGAGACTGGCGGTCGTGCCATCCGCCGCCCGCCGCACCGCGCTCGCCCTCGCCGCCACCCTCGCCGGACCCGCCTTCTGGGCCGCCCGCGCCGCCTGGGGGCTGCCCACCGCGCTGGGCGCGAGCCGGCGAGAGGTGCGCGCGTACGCCGCCGGCTCGCCGCAGTTCTCCGGGGGGCGCTTCCACAACCGGCTGAGCACACCGGCCCTGCCTCCGGCCAGCGCCCAGCGCGGCCTGCTCCGGCAGATGCACGAGGAGCGCCACACCGGCCTCCCGGCGCGCCCGGTCCCGCTGGGCCGGCCGGAGCTGCCGGCCCGGGCGGATGAGCTGGCGGTCACCTGGTTCGGCCACTCGAGCGCGCTGCTCGAGGTGGACGGCCGCCGGGTGCTGGTCGACCCGGTGTGGGGCGAGCGGGTCTCGCCGTCTCCGCTGGTAGGGCCGACGCGGCTGCACCCGGTGCCCCTGCCGCTGGAGGAGCTGCCGCAGGTCGACGCGGTCCTCGTCTCGCACGACCACTACGACCACCTCGACCTGCCCACGGTGCGGTCGCTGGTGCGCACCCAGAACGCGCCGTTCGTCGTCCCGCTGGGGCTGGGCGCCCACCTGCGCGGCTGGGGTGTGCCCGAGGAGCGGGTGATCGAGCTGGACTGGAACGGCGCGGTGGAGGTGGCCGGGTTGACCCTCACCTGCACCGAGGCGCGGCACTTCTCCGGCCGGTTCCTCACCCGGGACACCACGCTCTGGGCGTCCTGGGTGATCGCAGGGCCGCGGCGCCGGGTCTTCTTCGGCGGCGACACCGGCTACACCCCGGCCTTCGCCGCCATCGGCGCGCTGCTCGGCCCCTTCGACCTCACCCTGCTGCCGATCGGCGCCTACAACGACGCCTGGCAGTACGTGCACATGACGCCGGAGGAGGCCGTCCGCGCCCACGGCGACCTCGGCGGCGGGCTGCTGGTGCCGGTGCACTGGGCGACGTTCAACCTGGCCTTCCACCGCTGGGCCGAGCCGGTGCAGCGGGTGTGCGCCGCGGCGCAGCGGTCGGAGGTGCGGGTGGCGGTGCCCCGGCCGGGCGAGCGGGTCGACGTCCTGGCGCCGCCGCCGCCGACCGACTGGTGGTCGGTGGTCGGCTCGCTCGCCGACGAGCCGGGCGAGCGGGACGACGCCGGCGTGGGCAGCTCGGTCGTCGCCCGGGCCGCCTCCTGGCTGACCGCCCGCCGCCAGGCCGACTGAGGGCTCCTCCTGGGTCGTCTCGCAGGCTCGGGAACGCAGGCGCCGGGCCTGGAAACGGGCCGACCTCGCCTCCGGGAGCCTCGTGCTCGGCGTGCTTCCTGCACGCAGAGCCGAGCATGCGGGAGGGGACGACCTCTGTCCCGATCAGTTGTGCTCTGCCCACCACAGTGGGCAGAGCACAACCGTGCTGGTGGACAGGTGCTGACGGCCGCCGGCGCACCCGTCGAACGGCCCGACGGTCAGGCCAGGAGCCGGGCCACCTCGAACAGGTCCCCGGCCTCGACCTGCGGCGTCCCGCCCTCGGGGTCCAGCCGGTGGCCGGGGCGGCGCAACCGGACCACCTCGATGCCGGCGGCCAGCGCGCCGCGGACGTCACGCGCCGACGTCGCCACGTGCACCAGCCGGCCGCCGGCGCGCTCCCGGGCCCGGAGATAGATCTCCGGCGCCGGCTTGTAAGCGCGCAGCCGCTCGGAGGTGAGGACGCCGATGTCGTCCACCAGCGACGCCACCCGCGTGCGGGCGAAGACCGCGTCGTCCACGTTGGACAGGACGCCGACCCGGGCGCGGGCCGCGAGCGCCGGCAACCCGTCGGCGACGTCCGGCCACAGCGGCCAGTCCCCGACCGAGTCGAGCAGCCGCGCGGTGTCGGCGCCCGGGTCGCGGGCCACGCCGAGCTCGGCGTAGGCGGCGGCCAGCGCCCGGCGGGAGTGCTCGGCGAAGGGCACCCACGTCCGGAGGTCGCGCTGCGAGGCCTTGTTGGCCGCGTCCCAGAGGTCGTAGAGGCGCTCCCCGGGGCCGCCGGTGATCCGCGCCAGCGCGGCCGAGCCGCCGGTGCGGGAGTCGACGAGTGCGCTGAACAGGTCGAGGGTGACGAGCACGGCGATCAGCGCAGCAGCTTGGACAGCCGCCGGTCGGCCAGGGGCTTGCCGCCGGTCTGGCAGGTCGGGCAGTACTGCAGCGAGGTGTCGGCGAAGCTGACCTCGCGGACGGCGTCCCCGCACACCGGGCACGGCAGGCCGGTGCGCGCGTGCACCTGCAGCCCCGAGCGCTTCTCGCCCTTCATCGTCGCCGCGCGCTGCCCCACCTGGCGCTCGAGCGCCCCGGTGAGGGTCGCCCGCATCGCGTCGTACAGGCGCAGGGCCTCGTCGTCGCTGAGCCGGTCGGCCATCTTGAACGGCGAGAGCCGCGCGGCGTGCAGGATCTCGTCGGAGTAGGCGTTGCCGATGCCGGCGAGCAGCGTCTGGTCGGTGAGCGCGCCCTTGAGCTGGCCGCTGCGCCCGGCCATGAGCGCCAGGAAGGTGTCCCGGTCGACGGCCAGCGCGTCCGGGCCGAGCCGCGCGATGCCCGGCACCTCGGCCGGCGACCGGACGACGTGGATCGCCAGCCCCTTGCGGGTGCCCTGCTCGGTGAGGTCGAAGCCGTTGCCGTCATCGAGGTGCACCCGCACCGCGAGCGGGCCCTTGCCCGGCTTCGGCGGGGCGGACGGCAGCCCGGTGCGCCAGTGCAGCCAGCCGGCCCGCGCCAGGTGGACGACCAGGTGCAGGCCGGAGACGTCGAGGTCGAGGAACTTGCCGTGCCGCGCGACGCCGGTGAGCTCCAGCCCGCCGAGCGCGGACAGCGGCGGGTCGAAGGTCTTGATCGCCTGGACGGCGGCCAGGTCGACGCGGGTCACCGCGGAGCCGACGGCGTTCTTCCGCAGGAACGCGGTCAGCGCCTCCACCTCGGGCAACTCGGGCACCCTGCCACTATCCCGCGCCGGAACGTCTCCCGCCGTTCCCGATCGAGTGGTACCGACCAGCGGGGGTATCGACGAGTGGGGGCCGAAGGCCTCCCCGAGGAGGGACGCAGCGGCTCCACAAAGCGGGGGTACGGCACCTGGCCGCGGTCGGAGTCCGGAGGACGACAGCGTGATACGTGGGGAGACACGGACGTGACCGAGAGCGCGCAGGGCCGGCCGCCGGTGGACGAGACCCGTCCGTCGGGGCCGGAACAGGACACCGACGGCGGGCCGTCGGTCCCGACCGACACCGGCGTCGGCATGGGGGTCGGCGAGGCCGACACCTTCGAACCGGAGGAATCGGAGCCGGCCGAGGAGGACACGCGGTAGCACCCGCGCGGACCGACCCGCGGGTCTACTGGCCCGTGAGGCTCTCCACCCCGCTGACCGGGGCGGTCGCGCCCGGCTCCTGCCGCGCCTGCTCGGCCACCGCCGTGGCGACGGCCTGCGTGACGGCGGGGTCGAAGACGCTCGGGATGATGTAGTTGGCGTTGAGCTGGTCGTCCTTCACGACCGCGGCGATCGCCTCGGCCGCCGCCAGCAGCATCCCGACACTGATCTCGCGCGCCCGCGCGTCGAGCAGCCCGCGGAAGACGCCCGGGAACGCCAGCACGTTGTTGATCTGGTTGGGCAGGTCGGAGCGGCCGGAGGCGACGACGGCGGCGTGCTGCCGGGCCCGCACGGGGTCGACCTCGGGCGTCGGGTTGGCCATCGGGAAGACGACGGCGTGCGGCGCCATCCGCGCGAGCGCCTCGACGGGCAGCACGTTGCCGGCGCTCACGCCGATGAAGACGTCCGCGCCGTCGAGCGCGTCGGGCAGCTCGCCGCGCACGCACCCCGGGTTGGTCCGCTGCGCCAGGTCCAGCTTGGCCGGTGAGAGGCGTCCGTCGTCGGGCGAGAGGATGCCCTCGCGGTCCCAGACCAACACGTGGCGGGCGCCGGCCTCGAGCATCAGGTGGACGATCGCCGTCCCGGCCGCACCGCCGCCGGCCACGACGATCCGTACGTCCTCGAGCCGCTTGTCCACGACCCGCAGCGCGTTGCGCAGCGCGGCCAGGGCGACGATCGCCGTTCCGTGCTGGTCGTCGTGGAAGACCGGGATGTCGAGCTCCTCGCGCAGCCGCTTCTCGATCTCGAAGCAGCGCGGCGCGGCGATGTCCTCGAGGTTGATCCCGCCGAAGCCGGGGGCGATCAGCTCGACGGTCCGGACGATCTCGTCGACGTCCTGGGTGTCCAGGCAGATCGGCCAGGCGTCGATGTCGGCGAACCGCTTGAACAGGACCGCCTTGCCCTCCATGACCGGCATCGCCGCCCCGGGCCGATGTCGCCCAGCCCGAGGACCGCCGACCCGTCGGTGACCACGGCGACGGTGTTCCCCTTGATGGTCAGCCGGCGGACGTCGTCGGGGTTGTCGGCCAGCGCCAGGCAGACGCGCGCGACACCGGGGGTGTAGGCCATCGACAGGTCGTCGCGGGTCTTCAGCGGGACCCGGGAGGCGACCTCGAGCTTGCCGCCCAGGTGCAGCAGGAACGTCCGGTCGCTGACCTTGCGCACCGTGACCCCGGGGACGGCGCGCAGCGCGTCGACCATCTCCTCGGAGTGCGCGGCGTCCGCCGCCGAGCAGGTGACGTCGACGGTCAGCCCGTCGGAGCGGGAGTCGACGACGTCGATGGCGGTGACCGCCCCGCCGGCCGACCCGACCGCGGTCGCGATCCGGCCGATCGACGCCGGGTCGCCGTCCGCGGTGAGCCGGACGGTGATCGAGTACGACGCCGACGTGACCGGCCCGCGGGGCGGGGTGGCGGGCTCGCCGAGGGCGGTGTCGTCGGTGCCGGGGGTGGCTGCGGTGTCGGTGCTCATGGCGTGACCCATGGTCCCACCTGCGGCCCCTGCGGTCTGCGTTGCGGTCACAGCGGTCGCGCGGGCTCCGGCGTCAGCCCGGGCGGTCAGCGGGCGGGGCGGGAGGTGCGCCCCTCGGCGCGGGCCTTGAGCCCCTCGCAGAACTGCCGGAACGAGGGGTTGAGGTCCGGCGTCGAGCGGCCGAGCAGGCCGGCCAGCGGGCCGGTGTGGTCCTCGCGGACGGTGAGCACCGTGCCGCCGTCCTCCTGGCCGTCGAGGTGGTAGGTGCGCTCGATGACCGCCAGGCCCAGCGGGAGCCCGCCGCGCCAGCGCATGGCCTCGCCCGGGCGGATCTCGGTGACCGTCACCTCGAAGGGGCGGGTGCGGATCATCGTGGCGTAGAGCGTCAGCCGCTCCCCGAGGGCGACCCGGCCCTCCACCCGGTCGACGCCGGAGTCCCAGTCCCGCCAGCCGCGGACGTCGACCAGCAACGCCCACACCTGCTCCGGGCCGGCGTCGATCCGCGCCGCGGCCTCGAAGCTCCTCATGTCCGCCCTCCCATCCGCGTCCCCGCCCCCTCGCCCGGCCCGCACCGTCGAGGGCTGCAGGCAGGTGTTGGGTACCACGATGCCCGGACCGCCGCCGCGGGTCGAGCCGCCCCACCTGTCGGTGACCCCGGCGCTGCGGTCGCGGGACGGAGCGTGGCCGGCAGCCCGACCCGGCGCAACGCCCGGGACCGCGCCGCGAGGGCGACCCCGAGTGCGAGCGCCGCGGCGACCAGCACCCCCGGCGCCGGGCCGGACCGGACCACCGCGGCGGCGAGGACGAGCGCGAGCACGAGCACGAGCACGGCCGCGTCGCCGGCCACCAGCACCCGCCAGGCGCCGACCCGGTCGGCCACCGCCCCGCCGGGAAGGGCCAGCGCCACCCGCGGCAGCACGGTCGCGGTGAGGACGGCGGCGGCCGTCCCCGACCCGTGCGCGGCCGCCGACCAGGTCGTGGCGAAGGCCAACGCCTGCGTACCCAGGTGCGCCAGGGTGGCCGCCGCGAGCCAGGTCCAGAACCGGCCCGGCACTCCCAGGACCGGACCGCACTCAGAGCCGGACCGGCATGAGCAGGCTGAACGCCGTCCCGGCCGGGCGGCGCAGCGCCAGCGGGCGCAGCGGCCCGTCCAGCTCGAGCTCCAGCTGGCCCGGCCCGCCAGCGTCGAGGGCCTGGAGCAGGAACTCGCGGTCCACGCCGACGTGCCGCCCGTCCGGCCGGTCGCCGGGCGCGACGAACGCCGCGTCGCCACCGGCCGCGGTCAGGACGGCGACCTGCCGCAGGGTGCCCGCACGCTCGACGGTCCGGGTCGGTGCCGCCTCGAGCGCCCGGCGCAGCCGGCCGCCGTCGACCGCGACGCGGACGGCCCGCCGCTCCCGGGCCACCCTCCGCCAGTCGGGGAACGCGTGCGGCAGCGGCGTCCCCGCGAGCTCCGCCCCGCCGGAGCCGACCGACACCGACCCGGCGTCCACCGCGACACCGGCCGACCCGCCGGCCAGGAGGGCGCGGGCCGCGTCGAGCAGCCCTGCGGGCAGCAACGCACTCCCACCCGGCCCGTCGAGCGTTGCGGGCAGCTCCGCGACCGCCAGCCGGTACCGGTCGGTGGCGACCAGCCGGACGGTGTCCCCGCCCAGCTCCAGCAGCGTGCCGTTCAGCGCCGGCAGGCCCGGGTCGGTGCCGACGGCGAACCGGACGGCGTCCACCGCCGCGGCGAGGTCGGCCGCGGCGACCCGCGCCCGCGTGGGTCCGGCTGCGACGTCCGGCCCGGCCCCGCCCCCGGTGCCGAGCAGCCGGTGCATCCGGTCGGCCTCGCGGCGGGCGTCGGCGAGACCGTCCTCGAGGTCGCGCAGGTGGGCCTCGACGGCACGGTGGACGGCGGCGGCGTCGTCCAGCCGCTCGAGCAGGACGGCGAGCCGGGCCACCGGCAGCCCGACCCGGCGCAGCCCGGCCAGCACCTGTGCGGCCCGCACCTGCCCGGCGGCGTAGCGGCGGTAGCCGGTGACCGGGTCCACCGCGGCGGGGACGAGCACGCCGGCCGCGTCGTAGAAGCGCAGCGCGCTGACCGTCAGGCCGCTGACCCCGGCCAGCTCGCCGATCCGCAGTTCCCCCGTCACAGCGCCGATCGTGGGGCCTCGACCAGGTCGAGGGTCAAGCCGGGGGCGCGCACAGCCGGGGTGCGAGCGCGGAAGGGGCCGGGGACGCCGCCAGCTCGCATGCCCAGGTGACCAGGCCGGCGACGTCGACGCCGTGCGGCGGGGCGTCGGCGTAGGCGGCGACGTTGCCCGCCCCGCGCTCCAGCAGCCGGGCCGCCCCGCGCTCGTTGCCCCGCGCCGCGTGGGTCAGGCCGACGGCGAGCTGGGCCAGCCCGCGCCACAGCTGCCGCTCGGCCTCCGGCCCCGACTTCCAGGCGTCCTCGAGCACCTCGTGGGCGTGGAAGGGGCGGCCGGCGTCCAGCAGCTGCTGGGCCTCTGCCAACGCCTCGGCGGGCGTCCGGAGCACACCCTCCGGCGCCCGCTCCTCTCCCACGGCGCCGCGGGGCAGCGGCCGCCCCAGCGCGTCGCGGGGCCGGGCGTTGCGCGCCCGGCCGTCGAGATCCCGGTCCCGGTCGGCATCCACACGTCGATCCTGACGCGAACACCGGTGGGGCGCCGCCGGGTCGTGCGCCTGTCGGTGGTCGCGTGCAGGATGGGACCAGAGGACGGCCGCTGGACGGGCCGCCCCCGCACCGACCCGCGGTCGATCCCGACCGGTCCGGACCTGGAGGGGGTGGGGCTCGTGGCCCCGGTCACCGAGGAGCGCACGGCTGCCCTCGACCTGGACACCGCCGTCGCCCACGTGGCCGGGGCGGCGCTGCGACCCGGCCCGGTCGGCGCCGTCGGGCTGGAGCTCGAGGCGCACCTGGTCGACCTCGGCGCGCCGGCGGCACGGGTTCCCTGGCCGCGGATCACCGGCCTGGTCGACGCGCTGCCCGCGCTGCCCGGCGGCAGCCGGGTGACCCTGGAGCCCGGCGGCCAGGTGGAGCTCTCCGCTCCGCCCTGCCCGGACGCCGCCGCCGCGGTGGCCGCGCTGCGCGCCGACCGGGAGGTGCTCGCCGCGGCGCTGGCCGGCGACCGCCTCGGCCTGGCCCCGGTCGGGGTCGACCCCCTGCGCCTCCCGGCGCGGGTGAGCCCGGCCGCCCGCTACGCCGCGATGGAGGAGCACTTCGCCGCCGTGGGCTGCGCCGAGGCGGGAAAGGCGATGATGACCGGCACCGCGGCGCTGCAGGTCAACCTGGAGGCCGGGCCGTGCGCCGGCTGGAGCGAGCGGGTGTCGCTGGCCCACCAGCTCGGGCCGACGCTGGTCGCCGTCGCGGGGTGCTCCCCGCTCGCCGCCGGCCGACCGACCGGCTGGGCCTCGCAGCGGCAGCGGGTCTGGAGCGACCTGGACCAGGCCCGCTGCGGGCCGCTGCTCGGCGGCGCCGACCCGGCCGGTGAGTGGGCCGTCTACGCCCTGGCCGCCCCGGTGATGCTGGTCCGCGACCCGGGCGGCGACGGCGCGGTACCGGTGCGCGACCGGGTCCGGTTCGCCGACTGGGTGACCGGCGCCGCCCCGCTGGGCGATCGGCGTCCCACCGCCACCGACCTCGACTACCACCTGACCACGCTCTTCCCGCCGGTGCGGCCGCGCGGCTACCTGGAGATCCGCTACCTCGACGCAGCTCCCGAACCGTGGTGGCCGGCGCTGGCGGCGGTGACCACCGTGCTGCTCGACGACCCGGTCGCGGCCGGGCTGGCCGCGGCGGCCACCGCACCGGTCGCCGGGGCGTGGGACCGCGCGGCGCGGGACGGTCTGGCCGACCCCGCGCTGCACGCCAGATC
>NZ_SPQN01000065.1 GCF_004571065.1 Geodermatophilus sp. DF01-2 | reverse complement strand
AACGCCGAGCGGTTGTCCCCGGAGCCGGCGTAGTCAAACTGCTCGGCGTTGTCCGGGGTGTCGGGCACGTCGATGTCGAACCCGTCGATCGCGGTCAGCCGCCACGCCCGCAGCCACGCCCCCCGCGTGGACCGTTCGGCGACCGGGCCGGCGACGGACTCGAACACCTCGGCCAACACCTTCGGTCCCAGCCGCTTGCGGGCCTGGGTGATCCCCGAGGCGGTCGGCACCGACCAGCCGGCGTCCCAGCAGCCCCACGCCGACAACGATCCGGTGACCTTGGTCGCCACCTCTTCGTAGTCATCCTCGACGAACAGGCACAACCCCATCGTCAGGTACGCGATCACGTGCGCCGGCAGCTTCCCGCCCGACCGCCGATCGGCGACTCCGCACGCGGCTGCCGCGGCGTTAACCGCGTCCCGCGGCACCGCCGAGACCAACACCCCCAGCGACACCTGATCCGGTCGCACCGCCACAGCCTCGCCCATGACCGACCGTGACACCCAACCTCAACGAGCTCGGACCGCCACGCCGAGACCGCCACGACACCCAACCAAACATGATCAACTTAAGCTACGTGGCATTGGACCTGATCGAGACGTGGATCGAGTACACGGGAGTTCGAGATCGACCCGATCCGCCTGCGCCCGCACCCGCACCCGCACGAGTTCGCGATGTACTCGCTTGTGCGGATCAGCGGTGAACCGCCGTCATTGGCGGGCACGTGCAGGCCCCGCCTCCCGACAGCTCCTCGCTCATGAGGCTATTCCTCGCGCACGCCCGGGCTCCGTTCTTTCGCCGGTCGTCCAGAATGCTGCTCGTGCAGCAGCTGAGGGAGCCGATCCCGCCTGGAGCCTGGCATCACAGAGGGGAAGTCGAGCGGGCCCGCCTGGCAGCCGGTTGACCGCGCAGGCATTCGTCGATGAGTCGGCCCGTGGGTCCAACTACCACGTGTGCGTCGCGGTCGTCGCGGACGGAGACGTAGACGTAGACGGGCTACGCCGGCTCGTTTGGTCGTTCTGCCTGCCCGGGCAGCGGCGGTGGCACTTTGTGACCGAGCGCGACAGCCGCCGCCGGCAGATTCTCGACGCAGTAGCAGGCAGCGGCCAGCTGTCGGCGCTGGCCTTCTTCGGCAAGGGCCGCGACACAGACGTCCGCGCCGAGAGCTTCCGTCGCATGGTCAGCCCGCTTCTCGACCGTGGAGTGCAGCGACTGATCATCGAGTCGCGCCAAGGGCGCGACCAACGCGACCGTACAGGTGCTCGTCGAGGAACTCCGCCGCCTCGACCGACCACAACCGTTTCGCTACGTGCATCTGCCGCCGCACGGCGACCCGCTTCTGTGGGTCGCCGACGCCTCGGCCTGGAGCCATTCCGCCGGAGGTGCCTGGCGAGCGCGCATCGCGGACATCACCGCGGCCGAGGACGTGTCGGCGCCGTAGACAGCGCGAAGCCCGGCCGCTCACCGTCCGGAGAGGAGCCGGGCTCACTTCCTGAAGCTCAGCGCGACAGGCAAAGCTCAGTGTAGGCGTTCCCGACACGGCCGCCAAGCCCCCGACGAGACTCACCAGAAGTGCCCGCGAAACGGGCGTGGTGCCTCACGTAAGAATGCCCGCGTGCCGACGCCCCGGGCATGGGGAGTGGGTTGTCGATGGCGTCGCGGGCGGAGATCACCGCGAAGTACGCGCGGGCGTACCGGGGCGCGGCGAAGAAGGACAAGGGCCGGCTGCTCGACGAGGTGGTGGCCGTCACCGGCTGGTCGCGGGACAACGCCCGTCGCAGGCTGGTGACGGCGGCGAAGCCGCGCCCGGCGACGCCGCGGCGGCGGCACCGGCCGCGGAAGTACTCGCTGGACGCGCTGAAGGTGCTGCAGCGGGTGTGGGCCTTCTCCGGCGGCGAGTGCGGCAAGTACCTGGCCGCCTCGATGCCGGTGCTGCTGGACGCCCTCGAGCGGCACGGCGAGCTGGTGGCGGGCAAGGCCCGCTACTCGCCGGAGGTCCGAGACGAGCTGCTGGCGATGAGCCCGGCCACGATCGACCGGTACCTCGCCCCGGCGCGGGCGAGAGATCCGCTGCGGGGCAAGTCCACCACCAAGCCCTCGCCGTTGCTGCGCACCTCGATCAAGATCCGCAAGGCCGGGGACGAGGTCGAGGACACGCCGGGGTTCTTCGAGGGCGACACGGTCGCCCACTGCGGGCCGACGCTGAAGGGCGAGTTCGCCCGGACGGTGAACCTGACCGACATGCGCACCGGGTGGGTGTTCACCCGGTCGATGCGCAACAACGCGCACGTGCACGTCCTGGCCGCGCTCGACCATGCCGTCGAGGGCCTCCCGTTCGAGATCACCGGTCTGGACTTCGACAACGGCAGCGAGTTCATCAACCACGACGTGATCGGCTGGGCGGCGCAGCGGAAGATCTTCTTCACCCGGGACCGCCCGTACAAGAAGAACGACCAGGCCACGATCGAGTCGAAGAACAACCACCTGGTGCGCCGCTACGCCTTCTACTGGCGCTACGACACCCCCGAGGCGCTGGCGCTGCTCAACCAGCTGTGGCCGCTGGTCAACGACCGGCTGAACTACTTCACCCCGACCAAGAAGCCGGTCGGGTGGGCGACCGACACGGCCGGTCGCCGCAAGCGCGTCTACGACCAGCCACGGACCCCGTTCGACTGGCTGATGGCCGCCGG
Organism: Geodermatophilus sp. DF01-2; assembly: GCF_004571065.1. Classification (GTDB taxonomy): domain Bacteria; phylum Actinomycetota; class Actinomycetes; order Mycobacteriales; family Geodermatophilaceae; genus Geodermatophilus. The sequence goes on along the minus strand of NZ_SPQN01000065.1, from coordinate 21,470 downwards.
CGTGCTCTCACCCGCGCAGGAAGCCGAGCTGACCGCCCGCCGGGACGCGCTCAACCCCGCCGACCTCGCCCGCCGGATCACCTCGCTCCAGGACCGGCTCACCGGGCTGGCCCGCGAGGCGACCCTGGCCCTGCAGACCTCCCTCGACAAGCCGCTGCCCGACACCGCCCGCGGCGTCAAACTCCGCGACGCGAGCTGACCCGCCTCGCGGGCATTCCTAACTGAGGCACCGATCAGATTTTGCGGGCATCTTGACGTGAGGCACTACGGCCCCGCAGGCAGCACACCGCCGGAGCGACCCGACCGCTCCCGACGCCATGCCTAAGCCGGGATACCCCTGCCTGGTACGTGTACCCGCCGTGCCCACACCGTGCCCACACGGTGCCCACAAAAGGGCCGTTTCGGACCATCGACGGCCATCGGCCGTCAACCATGAAACCGCAGGCCAGAGAGCAAATTACCGATGATCATGCAGGTCGGCGAAGGGCCCGAAGATACCTCATAATCCCTGGGTCGTGGGTTCGAGCCCCACCCGCCCCACCACCAGGCAATGGGCGGATACTCGATCCCCACAGCGCTCGGAGCGATGCAACACGACCGGCATCGCCAAGATCAACGTCTCGGTCAACGGCGGTCGCCGACCTGGACGTGCTCGTCGACTCTGTCGGCCGCGCCCGGGACGCCGACGAGACGTCGACGGCGCAGATCATGGCCGAGCGCACCGCTCGCTCGGCGAGCAGGAGTACGGCCAGCATCGCCGCCGTAGAAGCGGCGCTCGAAGCCGAACTCGCTGCCCTGGGCCTGTGGGCGCTGACCGTCGGAACGCTCCACGGGGACGACCGCCGGACCCGAACATGCGCTGAGTGGCCGAGCGCTCCCGCACGAGTCGGTAGTGCGGCGATGAGGTATCTCTGACCCAGCGCAGGCGCGTGGTTCGCCCGCTGGTAGTGCCGCTCTCCGAGGCGTCTCGAGTGATGAACTCGCCAGCATCGTGGCAGATCTCCACTCCGGCGTTCGATTGCGCCGAAAGCCGCGATGGACCGCCGGTCGAGACCATGTCGCCGGGGCTGCGTTCCCGTGCATCTGCTCACCTGGGATGCTGTCGACCACCTCTTGTTACTACTCGGGTAGTAAGGTGGAGGCGTGGCTGCCGAGAAGTTCTCCGCATCGATGGACGACGCCCTACTTGCCGACGCCCGCGCTGACGCCGAGGCTGAGGGGCTCACCCTTTCCAGCTGGCTCGCCGATGCCGCCGCCGACCGCCTACGCCTCAAAGCCCTCCGGCAGCTGGTCAACGACTGGGAAGCCGAGCATGGCGCGATCAGCACCGCCGAGCTCGACGCCCTCGAGAACAAGGTGGCGGCCGCGCGCCGTACCGCCGCCACGCGACGGTCCCGGTCGCAGATGACGGACCCGAGTCACCAAGCCGCCTCGTGAGCGCCACCTTCGATACCGGCATGCTCATCGCGCTGGACCGCAACGAGCGAGAAGCCTGGACGGTGCTCCGACGGCTGGTCGACCGCGGAGAGGTCCCAATCGTGCCCACGATCGTGACCGCTCAGGCATGGCGCGATGGTCGTCGCCAAGCCCGGCTGGCCCAAGCCCTCCACAACTGCCGACCCGACCCACTCGGTGACGACGTGGCCCGACGGGCTGGCGAGCTGTGCGGCCGTGCCGGAACCTCCGACGTCGTCGATGCCGTCGTCATCGCAACCGCCAGGCGTCGCGGCGATGACGTCTACACCAGTGACATCGACGACCTGGAACACCTCGCCGATCACATCACCCGCGCGATCACCATCGTGCCCATCGGTCACTGAGGTCTCCTCAACGGTTGGTCGTCCGGCGGTGGCGAGCGCGTTGCCGGCGTCCGAGGTGTCGCGAGAGTCGCTCTCGCCGACGTCGTGGCAGATGCCCACCCTGGCGTACCGTTGGGCGGAAAGCCCCGGTGGACCGCTGGTCGGAACCATGTCGCCGGGGCTGCGTGCTCCCGTGCATCCGCGCATGGGGGATGCGACCGGCCATGGTCACCGCGCCAGCATGCCTCGGAGCAGTCCCCACGCCGGTCTCTGTCGAGGCGGAGCCGAAGCAGCGCGGTCCTCGGGCCCCACAGCGCGCCGTCACGATGCGGGCAGGCACTACCTACCGCAGCAGGCGGAGAGACAGGTGATCTCCTGGGCGCGATACAGCCGGGTACTGAGAGTTGCACGCTCCGAAGCGACCTGCGTTCACGCAGGTCAGCACAGCGTTCCGGCGAGAAATGCTCGGAATTCCTGGGTCGTGGGTTCGAGCCCCAGCCGCCCCACCCCGTGCCTTCGTGACCCTGGCGCGTCCTCGGCCGCGTCTGTGCTGCTGGCCGGCAAGGACGACGCCCGGTCGGCGGGTTCGGTCCGGACTGTTGCCGCCCCCGCTGGGACACCACGGTGTAGCGCCCGCCTGCGGGACGCGCTCCTGCAACTGTCGCTCCCCCGGGCGGCGTGCGTCCACGCGGTCCGAGTGATCACCTCGGCCGCCCGTCCACTCCTGAGCGTCGGTCCGGCCTCGCTCCGGGGTACGGAGGGCAGAGCTCGGGTACAGGTCTGCCCGGCGGCGGGCGACCGCACCCCAGCATGATGAGACGACTCCCCTCCGAGGACTGAGACGAGCAGATGAGCGGTAACGCCACACACCGGTTCGCCAACACGGCCGTCCTGGCCGTGCAGACGGCCGACGCCACCCGGGTGATCACGTCCGACGCATTCGACGAGGCGCTCGGCGACACCTACCGGCGGGTGGGGCTGCGGCCCGGTCTGCTCGAGCGCCTGGCCGGCATCAAGGAGCGGCGCTGGTGGGCCGACGGCGTCACCTTCGTCGACGGCGCCGCCATGGCCGGCGCGAAGGCCATCAGCGAGAGCGGCGTCGACCCGGCGTCCATCGGGCTGATGGTGAACACCTCGGTGAGCCGGAGGTACCTGGAGCCTTCGACCGCGGTCGCGGTGCACCACGCGCTCGGTCTGCCCCGCTCCTGCCAGAACTTCGACGTGACCAACGCCTGCCTCGGTTTCGTCAACGGCATGGAGTTGGCGGCCGCCATGATCGACTCCGGGATGGTCGAGTACGCCCTGATCGTCAACGGCGAGGACTCCCGGCCGGTCCAGGAGCGCACCATCGATCGGCTCAACGGCCCGGACACCGTGTCCCGGGACGTGCTGGCGCAGTTCGCGACGCTCACGCTCGGGTCGGGCGCCGCCGCCATGGTGCTGGGGCGCGCCGACGAGCACCCGGAGGGGCACCGTCTCATCGGGTCGGCCAGCCGGTCGGGCAGCGAGCACCACGAGCTGTGCGTCGGCGACAACGACCTCATGCGGACCGACCTCAAGGGCCTGCTCGACGCCGGGCTGAGCCTGTCCGAGGACCTCTGGGCGGATGCCGGGCAGGAGTTCGACTGGGCCACGGGCATGGACCGCTACATCGTCCACCAGGTCTCCAAGGTGCACACCCAGGCCATGTGCGACCGGTTCTCGATCGACCCGGCGCTGGTGCCGACGACCTTCCCGACCCGCGGCAACCTGGGCCCGGCGTCGGTCCCCTTCACCCTCGCCGACCGGCAGGACTCCCTCGTCGACGGCGACCGCGTGCTGCTCATGGGCATCGGCTCGGGCCTGAACGCCTCCTGCCTCGAGATCGCCTGGTGAGGGCCGACTCTCCGGCTGCCCTCCCGGGTCTGGACGCCGCCTGGTCCCGCTCGGTCACCGTGGCCGACTCCGCCGGCGTCGAGCACTGCTGGCACGTCCTCGACAACGGGGTCGCGGACCCGGTCGGCACGTTGCTGTGCGTCCACGGCAACCCCACCTGGTCCTACCTGTGGCGCCGGCTGCTGGCGGCCGCGCCGCCCGGCTGGCGGGTCGTCGCGCCCGACCAACTCGGCATGGGCTGGTCCGACCGGCTGGCCGAGCCGCGGTCGCTGCGCCAGCGGGTGGCCGACCTCGGCGACCTGACGGCGGCGCTCGGCATTCCCGGCCCGGTGGTCACGGTGGGCCACGACTGGGGCGGCGTGATCTCCCTCGGCTGGGCGCTGGAGCACCGGGAGCAGCTGCGCGGCGTCGTCCTGGCCAACACCGCCGTCGCCATGCCGGAGGGCGACTCCGGCCCGGCGCTCATCCGGCTGGCCTCCGCGCCCGGTGTCCGCGCGGCGGTCACCGTCGGCACCCCGGTGTTCGTCCGGGCGACGACGGCGCTGTCCCGGCCGGCGCTGCCCGCCGACGTCCGGCGTGCCTTCGCCGCCCCCTACCGGTCGGCGGCGCGACGGCGCTCGGTCGGCGACTTCGTCGCCGACATCCCCTTCGCCCCCGGCCACCCGTCCCGCCCGGTGCAGGAGGCGATCGCCGAGGGCATCCGCACCCTCGACGTCCCGGCGCTGCTGCTGTGGGGCCCCCGCGACCCGGTCTTCGGCGACCGATACCTGACCGACCTGCGGAGCCGGATGCCGCAGGCCCGGCTGCACCGCTACGAGGGGGCCTCGCACCTGCTGCCGGAGGACGCCCCCCGGTACGCCGACGCCGTCGCGCAGTGGGTGGCCGACCTCGACGCCGGGAACGATCCGGCAAGGGCACGGCCGGCACCTCCCGGGACCACCGGACGCCGGCTGTGGACGGCCCTGCAGGAGCGGTCGGACGACGACACGCCCGCGGTCGTCGAGGTCGGCGGCGCGACGGTGAGCTGGTCCCGGCTGGCCCGGCGGGTCGCGGACCTGGCCGCCGGGCTGGCGGCGTCCGGGGTCCGGCCGGGGCACCGCGTCGCGCTGCTCGTGGAGCCCTCGGCCGACCTCACCGCCGCGATCTACGCCGTGTGGCGCGCCGGTGCCGTGGTCGTCGTCGCGGACAAGGGCCTCGGCTTCGCCGGGATGCGCCGGGCGCTGCGCAGCGCGGCGGTCGACTCCGTCGTCGGCAGTTCCCAGGGGCTGGCCGCGGCGCGCCTCATGGGCCTGCCCGGTTCCCGGATCGCCGCCGGGCGGCCGGGCCGGGCCGCACTGCGCGCCCTGGGCGCCGCTCACTCGCTCGACGAGCTGGAGGTCCTCGGCCGGGCCGCGCCGGCGCCGGTCGAGCCCCCGGTGGACGCCGACTGCGCCGTCCTCTTCACCTCCGGGGCCACCGGCCCGGCCAAGGGCGTCGTCTACACCCACCGTCAGGCCGCCGCCCAACTGGACCTCGTCCGGGCCACCTACGACCTCACCGACACCGACCGGCTGGTGGCGGCGTTCGCGCCGTTCGCCATCCTCGGGCCGGCGCTCGGCATCGGGTCGGCGGTCCCCGACGTCGACGTGACCGCGCCCGGATCGCTGACCGCGGCGGCACTGGCCGACGCCGCGGCCGCCGTCGACGCCACGGTCGTCTTCGCCTCCCCCGCGGCGCTGCGGCGCGTCGCGGCCACCGCGCCGGACCTCTCGGCGGCGCAGCGGGCTGCCCTGGCACGCATCCGGCTGCTCATGTCCGCCGGCGCGCCCGTCCCCGCGTCCCTGCTGCGCTCGCTCCGGGAGGTCCTTCCCGCCGCCGACGCGCACACCCCCTACGGGATGACCGAGGTCCTCCCCGTCACCGACGTGTCGCTGGCCGAGATCGAGGCCGCCGGCGACGGGGACGGCGTATGCGTCGGCCGGCCGCTGACCGGCGTCGACGTCCGGATCAGCCCCCTCTCCCCCGCCGGCACGGCCGACGGCCCGCTCACCGACTCCCCGCGCATCACCGGAGAGGTGTGCGTGCGGGCCGCGCACGTCAAGGACCGCTACGACGCGCTGTGGGCGCTCGAGCGCTCAGCGTCCCGAAACCCCGGCTGGCACCGCACCGGGGACGTCGGGCACCTGGACGCCGACGGGCGGCTCTGGATCGAGGGCCGACTGCAGCACGTCGTGACCACCGCCTCCGGAGCCGTCACCCCCGTCGGCATCGAGCAGCGGGTGGAGCGGCTCCCGGGCGTGTCGGCCGCCGCGGCCGTCGGTGTCGGCCCGGCCGGGGCGCAGGTCGTCGTCGTGGTCGTCGTGCGCTCCGGCGGCGACCCGGCACCGCCGCGACGTCGCCGCACCCGCCCGGGCCTGGCGGACGCCGACCTGGCCGACGCGGTGCGGACGGCCGCGGGCGTCGACGTCGCCGCGGTGCTCGTGGCCGCCCGCCTGCCCGTGGACATCCGGCACCAGTCGAAGGTGGACCGCAGCGAGGTCGCCCGCCGGGCCGCGCGGCTGCTGGCCGGCGCGCGGCCGCCGGCCGGCCGCTCATGAGGGTCCGGTCATGAGGCTGCTGGTCACCGGGGCGAGCGGCATGCTCGGGCGGGCCACCGCCGAGGGGCTGCTCGCCCGCGGCGACGAGGTGACCGTGCTGCAGCGTCGTCCCGCCGGTCTTCCCTGCCGTGAGGTGCTGGGCGACGTCGCCGACCCGTCCGTCGTGCGGCGGGCCGCCCGGGGTCAGGACGCCGTGCTGCACCTGGCCGCGAAGGTCGACGTCACCGGCCAGTGGACCGAGTACGCGCACGCCAACATCGACGGGACCCGCACCGTCCTCGACGCCTGCCGAGCCGAGGACGTCGGCCGACTGGTGCACGTCTCGTCGCCCTCGGTCGCGCACGCCGGGACGGCGCTGGTAGGGGTGGGTGCGGAACCGGCCGACCCGGCGTCCGCCCGTGGCCGGTACTCCCGCTCCAAGGCCGTGGCCGAGCTGGACGCGCTGGCCGCGGACTCCACCTCCCTGGCCGTGCTGGCCCTCCGTCCCCACCTCGTGTGGGGACCCGGCGATCCCCAGCTCGTCGCCCGCATCGTCGAGCGGGCACGGGCCGGGCGGTTGCCCGTCGTCGGCTCGGGCACGGCGCTGATCGACACGACCTACGTCGACAACGCCGCAGCAGCCCTGGTCGCCGCCGTGGACGCCTGCGGACCGGTGCACGGCGAGGCCCTGGTCGTCTCGAACGGGGAACCGCGCCCGGTCGCCGAGGTCCTCGCCCGGCTGTGCCGGGCGGCAGGGGTTCCGGGGCCCCGTGGCCGGGTGCCGTTCGGCGCGGCGTACGTCGCCGGTGCCGCGATGGAAGGGATCTGGGCGGTGACGCGGCGACGCTCGGTGCCCCCGCTCACCCGGTTCCTGGCCGAGCAACTGGCGACCGCCCACTGGTTCGACCAGCGACGGACGCGCACCGCGCTGCGGTGGCGGCCTCGGGTGGGCCTCGATGACGGGTTCTCCCGCCTGGCTGCCTGGTACGCGGCCGCCGGACCACCGCCGCGTGGAATGGTCCGGACGTCGCGCTGAGGCCCCGCGCACGGGCAGGATGCGCCGGGTGGACGACGACCGGGACGGGTCGCTGTCGATGCGGCTGGCCGCCCTGGCCCTCGACGGGGGACGACTGACCGACGACCTGGTGACGGCGCCGGCGGTGCGCGGCACCCTGCTGGCCGACCTCGCGCTGCACGGTCGCGTCCGGGAGACCGAGGACGCCGTCGAGTTCGACGACGCGCCCACCGGCTTCGCTCCCGCCGACCGGCTGCTCACCGAGGGAGCGCCGTCCCTGACCGAGCTGCTCCGCCGCGGCCCGGTCGACCAGGAGGACCTCGCCGCCGAGCACCTGCGCCGCGGGTCGTGGACCGCCCGCCGCCGGCTGCTGGGCAGGCGCTACGTCGACTTCCGGACCGACCGGACGCAGGCGGACGAGCGGGCCCTCGACGTCCCGCGGATCGAGCCGTGGACGCCGGAGGACGCCACCCTCGCCGCCGTCGCCCCCGGCTGACGCCGCGGACCCGGACGCTCGTCGGACCCAGGTCGGCCGGGGAGGACATGGCGTCCGCGCCGGCGACCGTGGCGGCGACAGGGCGGGCCCCGGGTCACACTCACCCCGGTGCTCGCCATCGGCCGCGCTGGTGACCGCGGTCGTCGTCTCGGCTGACGGCCGTCCTGCTCGTCCTCCTGCTGAGAGCGTGCTGCTCCGACGGGCGCGGCAGCACGGCGCGTCGCAGGATGACGCGTGCCCATCGACCACACCGCCACGTTCCCCGCCGGTCCGGACGACGTCCTCGCCGTCCTCACCGACGAGGCGTTCCTGCGCGACTACGCACAGGCCCTCGGTGCGCGGCTCGAGTCGGTGGAGACCGGCGCGGCCGACGACGGCCCCCGGACCACGCTGCGGCTCGTCGTCCCCACGGCGGGGATTCCGGCGGTGTTCACCCGCTTCGTCGGGCGCGAGGTCGCGGTCGTGGACCGGCGCTCCTGGACGGCGGACGGCGGCGGGCACCGCGGCGTCCTGCAGGTCGAGGGACGGGTCCTCGGGCGGAGGGCGGCCGTGCGCGGCGAGCGCCGGCTGCGAGCGGCCGGTGGCGGCACCCGCTCGACGGTGACCGCGGAGGCGGAGGTCGACGCGCCGATGGTCGGGCGGCAGGCCGAGGCCGCCGTCCGCGAGCTGGCGATGGTCGTGCTCCGTCGGGAGGACGACGTGCTGCGTCGCTGGCTCGGCTCCCCCGACTGACGAGCCGCGTCACCCCACGGTCGTGCGGCCGCGACGGGCGCGCTCGTGGTGCAGCCACCGGTCGCGGTGGGCCTCCGGCGAGTGGACGACGGTGACCGGGCAGGTCGCGTGCAGGACGCACTGCATGCCGACCGAGCCGAGCAGCATGCTGGAGAATCCGCCGTGTCCGCGGCTGCCCACCACCAGCAGGTCAGCGCCGGCCGACTCGCGGACCAGCACGTCGGCCGCCGTCCCCAGGACCGCCCGCACCCGGACCTCCGGCGCCGGCTGCGGCCCCTCGCGCAGCACCTCGGCGACGAACGCCTCCGCCTGCTCGGCCGCGGCGCGTTCGGCGCGGTCGAGGTCGACGTCGCCGACCGCGTAGAAGTCCAGCCAGATCTCCGGCGGCCGGTAGGCGGTGAGGACGTCCACCGGGACGCCACGGCGGACGGCGTCCTCCAGCGCGAACCGCAGCGCCGCCCGGGCCCCGCTCGACCCGTCCACCCCGACGACGACCCGCGCCCCGCCGGCCTGCTCGGTCATGACGGCCTCCTCGGCGCCGCTCGCCGGGTCCCGGCGCCCGCGGACGGCCGGCACCCCCCCCCGAGGATGCACCGCGGGGCCCTCCGGCGACAGGGTCCTCCGTCCCGCGCGCGCACGCCCCGCGTCGGCCCCTCCCCGGGCGTACCGTCCGCGCATGACCGCGGAGTCGGCGCACGCCGAGCGCCTGCTCGCCGGGCGCTACGCGCTCGGCGAGGTCCTGGGCCGGGGCGGGATGGGCGTCGTCTGGTCGGCCACCGACCTGCGGCTGGAACGGCCGGTGGCGGTCAAGGAGGTCACCTTCGCGCTGCACCTCTCCGACGAGGAGCGCCGGGTGCTGCGGGAGCGCACGATGCGCGAGGCGCGCACCGCCGCCCGGCTCGACCATCCGTCGGTCACCTCGGTCTACGACGTGGTCGAGGAGGACGGGCGGCCCTGGCTGGTGATGGAGCACGTGGAGTCGTGCAGCCTCCAGCAGGTCGTCGACTCCCAGGGTCCACTGCCGTGGCCGGCCGTCGCCCGCATCGGGCTCGACGTGCTCGCCGGCCTGGCCGCGGCCCACGAGGCCGGGATCGTGCACCGCGACGTGAAACCGGCCAACGTGCTGGTGGCCCCCGACGGGCGGGCCTGCCTCACCGACTTCGGCATCGCGACCGCCACCGGCGACCCGACGATCACCACGACCGGCGCCATCATCGGCTCGCCGCCCTACATGGCCCCCGAGCGCGCGCACGGCCAGCGGCCGAGCCCGGCGGTGGACCTGTGGTCGCTCGGCGCCACGCTGTACACGGCGGTGGAGGGCCGGCAGGCGTTCGGTCGCGCCGAGCCCATGGCCACGCTCATGGCGGTGGTCAGCGAGGAGCCGCCGCCGCCGGTCCGCGCCGGCCCGCTCGAGCCGGTCCTGCGCGGACTGCTCACCAAGGACCCGGCCGCCCGGACGACGGCCGAGCAGGCGCGCCGGCAGCTGCAGGACGCGCTCGACCGGGCAGCGGACGCCGCGCCGTGGTCGCCGGCCCCGACCGCGCGGCCACCGGCCCGGCCACGCGAGGCCGACCGGGTGGAGCGCATCGACGCCGCGGACCTCCGGGTACTGGCGGCCGTATCTGCGACGGCCCTCGGGTCGGTCGCGCGGGACGCCCGCGACCAGGCCCGCCACCTCGCCGAGCGCCGGAGGGAACGGCGGGCCGCGGTCCGGGAGCGCCGGACGGCACCGCCCCCACCCGCCCCGCAGCCGCAGAACCGGGTGCGCCGGCGCAGGTTCCGACGCCGCTGGGTCGTCGTCCCGCTGCTCCTGGCGCTGCTGGTGGTGCTCGCCGTGGCAGGGGGCCTGGTCGTCCTCGCCGCCGTCCTCCTCGACTGGTCCTGACACCCGCTCCGGGCGGGGTGGCAGTCCGGGGCGACCCCCACCGCGTCCCGCGGCGGAGGGAACACCACGACGGGCAGGCCCGGTGCGGATCCAGGACCTCGCTCCCGGCCCCTTCGCGAGGACGATCTGCCTGTCCTCCTCGACCTGGCACCCGCGCCGCCAGCGGCTGGGTCGCCGCCGGCGGCGACGGCTCCTGCCTGGCCTCGGTGGGCTGGCGGGCGATCAACTGGGCCAGGCCGCCGTACTCGCGCACCTGGAGCATCGGGCTGACCGTGCACCCCGACCACCGCCGTCGCGGAATCGGCACCCGTGCCCAGCAGCCGCTCTGCGACCAACCTCTCCGAGACGACGAGCGTCAACCGGCTCGAGGCGGTCACCAACGCGGCGAACACCGCGGAACAGCGGGCCCTACAGGCCGCCAGCTTCGCTCACGAGGGCACCATCCGCCAGGCCGAGTTCCGCTTCGGCCGCTGGCACGACGCGCGAACGTACAGCCGGCTCCGCAGCGAGTGGGCGGCGTGCGGCACCGCGGGCGGCTCGGCTCGTCCTGCGGCAGGCTCGGGGCATGACGACGCCGTCCCCCGAGACGCCCCAGCCCCGCGACATCGCCCTGGAGATGGAGACCCCCGAGCAGACCGCCGACCTCGAGGCGCAGAGCGAGCCGGCGGAGGACCCGGACGACGAGTGATCGGTTGATCCGGCCGCCGGTGCGGGTAGCGGTCGATCCATGCGCAGCCGCGACGTCCTCCTCTACGCCTACGGGCAGATCGCCGAGACGTTCACCAGCACCGTCGAAGGGCTGAGCCCCGACGACCTCGCGCGCCGTCCCGGACCGGGCGCCAACCCGATCGGCTGGCTGGCCTGGCACCTGCTGCGGGTGCAGGACGACCACGTCGCCGACGTGGCCGGCACCGAGCAGGTGTGGACGGCCGAGGGCTGGGCCGGCCGCTTCGGCCTGCCGGTCGACGACGCGGCCACCGGCTACGGGATGAGCGATGCGGAGGTCGACGCCGTCCGGGTGCCGTCGGCCGACCTGCTGCTGGGCTACTCGCAGGCCGTGCACGCCCGGACGGAGGAGTTCCTGCGCGGCCTCGACGACGACGACCCCGACCGCGTCGTCGACGCCAACTGGGACCCGCCGGTCACCCTCGGCGTCCGGCTGGTCAGCGTGCTCTCCGACGACTTCCAGCACCTCGGCCAGGCGGCCTACGTGCGGGGGCTGCTGGGTGCCTGACGCCGCTCCCCGCCGGCCCCGTCCCGGGCGCTGACGGCCCGCTCGCAGGGTCCCGCCGCGAGCCTGCGAGTGGCGGGGGGCAAGGGGGTCCTTCTTCAGCGGTCGCCGCGCAGCCGGGCGGGCTCGATCCGGCGTCCGGCGACGTAGTACAGCGTGGCGCCCTCGGGCACGGGGGTGTCCCAGGCGGGGCTGACCACGAGGGGCTCGCCACCGCCGCGCAGCGCCAGCACGGTGGCGCCGAAGGTGCGCCCGAACCAGGTCTGGCAGTCGCCGAACGTGCGGTGCGGAAAGCCGGCCGGCAAGCGGGTCGAGTAGGTGTTGCCGTGCCCCCCACTGGTCATGAGGTCGCTGTAGACCTGTGCGATGCCGGGGTCGTTGGCCTCCTCGGTGAGCAGGAACGGCATGTGCCACTGCACCGCCTGGACGGCGGGGTGCACGTAGCGCAGCGTGTCCAGCCGGCCGAGGTCGCGCAGCGCCACGACGAGATGCACATCGCGGTTGGCGTGCGTGACGGCGAGCGCGACGGCCAGGGCTTCGTTGTCGTCGCCGACGTCGACGACCGCGGTGCGGGCCCGGGCCACGCAGGCCCGGGCCATGACGTCCGCAGAGGTCAGGTCGCCGCGGACGAACTGCACGTCGACCCGCTCGGGCATCGGGTCCTCGGGGACGTCGTCCCAGGCGCAGAGCACCACCTGCGCGCTGTCCTCCGCGGTCAGCTCGGCGACGATGCGCGCCGTCCGCCCGGGCGTGTAGCCGAGCAGGACGACGTGGTCGGCGAGGTCCAGGTCGACCAACCCCCTCAGTCTCTTGCCTCTCACCGACTGCAGCGCGGCGGACAGCTGCGTGAAGAGCAGGGTGAGCGTGACGATGCCGCCGACGATGACGTACGCGCCGACGATGCGGCCGCCGAGCGACGCCGGAAAGACGTCGCCGTACCCCACGGTGGCCGCGGTGACGACGAAGTACCACCAGTAGGTGTCGGGCGCGGCGATGCCGGTCTCGACCGGCTCGACCAGCGCCATGGCGGCCCAGCTGGTCAGGAACACGAAGACGGCCACGGCCAACGGCATCCGCCACCCGGGCAGCCGCACGCGGAGCAGGCGCGCGAGGCGCGCGATCAGGAACGGCACCTGCGACCTCCCGACGACGACCGGGGCACCGTAGCGGAGGTGATCACGCCGGCGCGGCTTCCCTACACCGTGGGGTGAGGACGACGGCGAGCGAGTCCCGAGCCCGAGCGCCGTCGGCCGACCACAGCCGAGGCGGACACCGCCAAGGCGGTGCACCACTACCTCGACCGGCTGGACGCCGACGGCCCGGAGCCCGACCCGACCGAGGGACGGCGGCTGACCATCGTCGAGCACGCCGACGGCTCGATCACCGGCCGCTTCGACCTGGACGCGGTCGGTGGGGAGAAGCTGCAGACCGCGCTGGAGTCGATCGTGCAGGCCGGCCGGGCCGCCGGCGACGAGCGCACCCGAGCCCAGCAGCAGGCCGACGCGCTGGTGCAGCTGTGCGGCAACCAACTCGCCTCCGGTTCCCTGCCGGTCCTGCGCGGGCACAAGCCGCAGGTGATCGTGAAGATCGACCTGGCGGATCTGGCCGACCCCCACGACCGGCCCCGGTGCCGGCGGAGATGGGGTTCGGCGCGGTGATCTCCGCCGCCCCGGCGCGCTGGCTGGCCTGCGACGGGCAGGTCACCCGGACCGTGACGGGCCCCGACGGCATGCCGCTGGACCACGGCCGCACGGTGCGGCTGTTCCCACCCCCGTGCGCCGCGCCGCGGAGGTGCACGACGGCGGCTGCGTGTCCGCCGGCTGCGCAGCCCCCACCTGGTGGTGCGCCGTCCACCACCTCCTCGCCTGGATCGACGGCGGCACGACGGATCTGGACAACGCCGCGCTGCTGTGCGAGCGCCATCACACCAAGGTCCATCACGGCTTCCGGGTGGAGCGACGACCCGACGGCCGATGGCGCACCTGGCGCCCCGACGGCACCGAGATCCTCATCGGACCGCGCCGCACCGGACCGCCTCTCGTCACTGCAGCCTGATCCGACACCCGCCGCGCCGGCCGGCAGCCGACCGACGCCCCACCACGGGCACCGGTCGGCGGCCGGCTGCCTGCGCGCGGAGGCGGCGCGAGAACGACGGGCGCGGAGAGCGGTCCGGCCGTAGCGTCGGCACATGAGCGAGCAGAGTCCCGACTTCTACGACCTGGAGGATCTCCTCGAGCCGGAGGAGATCGAGATCCGCGACCGGGTACGCGCCTTCTGCGACAAGGAGGTGACCCCGCGCATCAACGACTACTGGGAACGCGCGGAGTTCCCCTTCGAGCTGGTGCCCAAGCTCGCCGAGATCGGGATCGCCGGCGGCACCATCGAGGGCTACGGCTGTCCGGGAATGAGCAACGTCTCGGCCGGGCTGGTCGCCGCGGAGTTGGCCCGCGCCGACGGTAGCGTGGGCACCTTCAACGGCGTCCACAGCTTCCTGGCCATGCAGTCGATCGCCATGCTCGGTGACGAGGAGCAGCGCGAGCGCTGGCTGCCGGCGATGGCGCGGTTGGAGAAGATCGGCGCCTTCGGCCTCACCGAGCCCCGCCACGGTTCCGACGCGGTCGGCCTGGAGACCTCCGCCCGCCGGGACGGCGACAGCCACGTGCTGAACGGGCAGAAGAAGTGGATCGGCAACGGCAGCATCGCCGACCACGTCATCATCTGGGCCCGCGGCGAGGACGGCGCCGTCGGCGGTTACGTCGTCGACAAGGGCACGCCCGGCTACGAGGCCACGATCATGACCGGGAAGACCGCGCTGCGCGCGGTGTGGCAGGCCGAGATCACGCTGACCGACGTCCGGGTGCCGGCGGAGAACAAGCTCGCGAACTGCCATTCGTTCAAGGACGTCTCGCAGGTCCTGGACCGCACCCGCTATACCGTCGCCTGGCGGGCGCTCGGACTGGCCACCGCCTCCTACGAGCTGGCCCTGGCGCACGCGCTGCGCCGCGAGCAGTTCGGCTCACCGATCGCCGGCTACCAGCTGGTGCAGGACAAGCTGGCGCGGATGCTCGCCGAGATCACCGCGATGCAGCTGATGTGCTGGCGGCTGTCGAAGCTCGCCGACGCCGGTCGGATGACCGCCGCGATGGCCTCGCTGGCGAAGATGAACCACGCCGCCAAGGCCCGCACCATCGTCGCCGACGCGCGCGACATCCTCGGCGGCGACGGGATCCTGCTGGACCACCACGTGGCCCGGCACCACGCCGACATGGAGGCGGTCTTCACCTTCGAGGGCACCGACTCGGTGCAGGCGCTCATCGTGGGCCGGGAGGTCACCGGCCTGTCCGCGATCAGCGGACGACGACCCGAGCGCCGCTGACCGGGCCGGGCCGGAGCGGAACGGGGCGGAGCAACCGGCCGCCCCTCCGCTCACCCGACCGTGCTGAGCGGCCGCCCAACCGAGGTCAGCTCACGGCACTCCCGGCACGCCCTCCGGCCGACGCCGACCCGCTGCCACTCCTGCGAGCCCCACACCTGCACGATCGCGCCGCAGACGGCGAGCTCCACCTCGCCGTCCAGCTCGGTCGGCGGCCGGTGCGCCTCGACGGCGTGCCACGGTCGGGCCTGCTCGGTCGGCCGGCCCGGGGACCAGCGGTCGGGGCGGGCGAACCCCACGGCGTAGGACTGCACGATCATGGTGTGCCCGGCCTCACACGTCGGAAAACGCATCCGCAGTCGGATAGCCGACGGGAGGCGTGTGCGCGAGCGCTGAGCCCCCACGGCTGCCCACGACCCCGGGAGCGAGCCACGGCCCGGACCGACGGTCAGCACGTCGTCGTGGCACCGAGCTGCCGGCCACCTCCGCGACCGCGGTGGGCGGACGCGGCCAGCACGGGGGCCGAGCGGACCGACCGACCGCCACCGGCCCCCGCCTCCGCGCGCTACCGTCGAGGAGCCGCGATCGTGAGGAGCACGTCGGTGGAACCTGTCACCCTGCTGGTCGGCGCTGCGCTGCTCGCGACCGGTTTCCTCGGCGGCCGGCTCAGCCGCCGCAGGCCCACTCCCCCGCCGGCGCCGCCCGCGCCGCTGTGCGGCTGCGGCCACACGCTCAGCCAGCACGACACCGAGACCAACACCTGCTACGCCGAGCTGCGGCGCGACACCTACGACAAGCGGGGCCGCTGGTCCGGACACCAGTGGGTGCCGTGCACCTGCCGCCAGTACGTGGGCCCGCGTCCCATCGACGAGGTGTTCATGCCGCGGCTGCTGCCGCCCAGCACCGACTGAGCCATCCCCTCCCGAGGCTCCGGCGGTCCGACCGTTCGGCGGGTGGCGCGGGGTCGGCATCCGGGCCAGCCTCGTCGCATGCCTTCCCCGGACCCGTCGTCCGCCCGGCGCCGCCGGCTGCTGGCAGCCACCGAGCCGGCCCGTGCGACGGTCAGCGCCGGTGCTCTCACGGCCGCGTTCCCACTGCTGCGGCTGGCACCGCGCGGCGACTCGCACCCGGTGCTCGTGCTTCCCGGCCTCCTGGCCTCCGACATGTCCACCGTGCCGCTACGGCGCTGGCTGCGAGGGCTCGGCTACCCGGTCGTGGGTTGGGAGCTGGGCCGCAACCGCGGGCCCACGCCGGAGGTGGTCGAGGCGCTGCCGGGGCTGGTCGAGCGGCTCGCCGACCGGCACGGGACGCCGGTGAGCATCGTCGGTCAGAGCCTGGGCGGCATCTTCGCCCGGCGCCTGGCGCAACGCGCCCCGCACCACGTCCGACAGGTGGTGACCCTCGGCTCCCCCTTCGCACTCGTGGACGGCGGGGACGACGCCGGACCGGGCGCCCGGGTCTACCGGCGCTACCGCCACCTGCACGGGACCGCCCGGATCGCACCGGTCAGGGGCGGGGCGGCCGAGCCGCTGCCGATGCTGAGCACGTCGGTCTACTCCCGGTGGGACGGCGTCGTCGACTGGCGGGCCTGCCTGCAGGAGGGGGGCCCACGCAGCGAGAACGTCGCGGTCCACGCCAGCCACCTGGGGATGGGTCACGACCCCGCCGTCCTGTGGATCGTGGCCGACCGACTCGCGCAGCCGCGCGGGGGCTGGCGGCCGTTCGCCCCACCGACGCGCCTCGGCCTGCGACGGCTGTTCCCGTCCACGGGCTGACCGCCCCGATCGGACCGCCCACGGCCCGACCGACCCGTGCACATCCGCGTTCTGCCCGGCGCACATCCGCGGACGTGCACGGCCCGGTCAGGTGGCCGACCGCACCGCGGCGAGGACCTCGTCGTCGGTCGGGTTGCGCAGCACCTCCCCGCGCCGCCACACCACCACCGGCAGGTCGTCCTCGGACACCCCGAGCTCGGCCAGCAGCGCGGCGCCGTCCCCGCCGGCGTCGAGGTCGACGAAGCCCGCCGACAGCCGGAGGGCGCGGGCGAGCTCCTGCAGCCGCAGGCTGTCCGGCGATCCGGGCCGCCCCACGATGCGCAGGTCGGCGGCGAGCTCGAGCAACATCGACCGGCGCAGCAGGAAGGCCCGCAGGACCAGCTCCTCGAGGGCGGGGTCGGCGGCGAACACCCGCCGCATCGCGTCGTGGTCGGCCCGCAGCACCTCGGCCGGCCGGAGCACCACGGCGGTCAGCGACACCGGCTGCCCGCTGGACAGGTCGAGCTCGCCGAGGAACCGGCGGTCGCCGTGCACCGAGATCACCCGCTGGTCGGTGCGGCCGTGGTCCTCCACGACGGCGACCGCGCCGGACAGCACGACGGAGAAGGCGTACCCCGGGTCGCCCTCGTGGAAGAGGATCTCGCCGGGCGCACACTGCCGGCGGGTCCCGAACCGCTCGATCAGCGCCAGCTGCGCCTCGGTCAGCCGGGGGAAGGCGCCGTCCCGGTCCGGGGTCTCGGGGAGGTCGGCGGGCACGGTCGCCGGCGCGTCGCCGTCCGCCGGCCGTCGCTCACCGCGCCGCGGGCCGAGCGCCGGCAGCACCGGGCCGACCGGCGCGTTCCCCGCCGTCGGCGGCACGCCCTCCTCGCCCGCGGCGGCGAGCAGCGCGGCGGCGAGGGTCTCGGCGTCGAACGGCCCGGTGTGCCGCCGTCCGCCGACGAAGAAGGTCGGGGTGCCGGTGACGCCGCCGGCCTCCGCCGACTCGACGTCCTCCTGCACCCGTCGGGCGTACCGGCCGGTGCCCAGGTCGCGGGCGAAGCGCGGGACGTCGAGCCCGACGGCCGCGGCGTGGTCGAGCAGGTCCGGGGCGGTCAGCCGGTCCTGTGCCTCGAACAACCGGTCGTGCATCTCCCAGAACCGACCCTGGACCGCGGCCGCCTCGGCGGCCTCGGCAGCCAGCTGCGCGTGCGGGTGGACGTCGACCAGTGGCACGTGCCGGAACACGTAGCGCAGCCGGTCGCCGAACCGCTCCCGCAGCTCCTCCACCGTCCCGGTGGCCCGGCCGCAGAACGGGCACTCGAAATCGCCGTACTCGACGAGGGTCAGCGGCGCGTCGACCCGCCCGCGGACGTGGTCGCGGCCGGCGTCGACCGGCGGGTCGAGCAGCACCGGCCGGGCACCGGTGCCGGGCGGGCGGTGGCGGTCTGCCAGGCGGAACAGCCCCCAGCCCAGCAGCGCCCCCAGGACGGACGCGGCCAGGACGCCGACCCGCGCCTGGTCCGCGGCCTGCTCGTCGTCGAAGGCGAGGTCGACGATGAACAGCGAGATGGTGAACCCGATGCCCGACAGTGCCGCCCCGCCGGCCAGCTGCAGACCGGTCAGGCCCGGCGCGAGCTCGCCGAGACGGAGCCGCACGGCCAGGCCGGTGCCCAGCAGGATGCCGATCAACTTGCCCAGGACCAGCCCCGCGACGACGCCGAGGGTGACCGGCGAGGTCGCCGCGGTGCGCAGGGTCTCGGCGGTGAGCGGAACGCCGGCGTTGGCCAGGGCGAACACCGGGACGATGACGAAGCTGGTCCACGGCTGCCACAGCTGCTGCAGCCGCTCGCTGGCCGACACCGACCGGTCGATGGACAGCCGCGCCGCGCGGGCGAACTCCGGGTTCGGCGACTGCTGGTAGGCCCGCGCCCGCCGGGCGGCGGCCTCGACCTCCTCCCGACGCGCCGGGTAGGCCGGCGTGAACAGCGCGATCACCACCCCGGCCAGCGTCGGGTGGACGCCGGAGAGGTACATCGCGACCCACACCGCGATCCCGAGCACCAGGTACGCCGGGCCGCGCCAGACGTCGAGGTACCGCAGCCCGACCATCAGCGCCAGCCCGAGCACGGCCAGGGCGAGCGGGCCCAGCGCGAGGTCCTCGGTGTAGAAGAGCGCGATCACGCCGAGCGCCCCGACGTCGTCGGCGATCGCCAGCGTGAGCAGGAACAACCGCAGCTGCGCCGGGCAGGCCGGTCCGACCAGTGCCAGCACCCCCAGCAGGAAGGCGGTGTCGGTGGAGATCACCACGCCCCAGGCCGCGGCCGCCTCGTCGCCGAGCGTGAACGCCACGTAGATCAGCGCGGGTACCACCAGGCCGGTGACCGCGGCCAGCGCCGGCACCGCCGCCCGTCGCCGGTCGGTGAGCTCGCCCATCACCAGCTCGCGCTTGATCTCCAGCCCGACGACGAAGAAGAAGAACACCATCAGGCCGTCGTTGACCCAGTGCTGCAGGTCCAGCGCCAGCTCGGCGCCGGCGAACCGGACGGAGAGCTCGGTGTGCCAGAAGTCCTCGTAGCTGTCGCCCAACGGCGAGTTGGCCCACAGCAGGGCGGCCACCGTGGCCGCGAGCAGCAGCCCGGCGCTGCCGGCCTCGGTGCGCAGCCGCCGGCGCAGCGGGGCCACCCGCGCGAGTACGCCCCGCCCGCCGGGCGTGGTCTGGTCGCTCGCCGCGACGCTCACCGTCGCTTCTCCCCCGCCTCGGACGCCGGCTGCCGCGGGTGGACCTGCGTCCCGCTGAGGCCGCGGCGCGGGCACTGCTCCAGCGGGATGCGCCGCTCCCGCCCGGGCTCCGCCGTGTCCAGCGGACGCCGGACGAGGACCCCGCCCAGCACCGCCCCGGCGACCAGCAGGCCGGCGCAGACGAGCATCGCCGTCCGGAAGCCGGCGCCGAAGATCACCGGGTCCGTGTAGTCCGTGCCGCCGATCCCGGCGACGACCGGCACCACCGCGACGGCGAGCAGCCCGCCGGCGCGGGCCACGGCGTTGTTGACGCCCGAGGCCGCACCCGCGAACCGGTCGGGCGCGGAGTCGAGCACCGTCGCGGTCAGCGGCGCCACCAGCAGGGTGAGGCCGGCGCCGAACACGGCGGTCGCGGGCAGCACGTCGGCCAGGTAGGAGGCGCCGGGGCCGATCCGCGTCATGAGCAGCACCCCCGCCGCGACCACCAGCGGGCCGGCGGTCAGCAGCGGTCGGGGGCCGATCCGCTGGGCCAGCGCGCCGACCCGTGCGGAGAAGAGCAGCATCAGCGCGGTCACCGGCAGCACGGCGGTGCCGGCCGGCAGCGGCTCGAAGCCGGCCACCACCTGCAGGTGCAGCACCAGCAGCACGAAGACCACGCCGAGCGCCGCGTAGACCAGCAGGGTCACCGCGTTGGTTGCGGTGAACTGCCGGGAGGCGAACAGGGCCGGGGGCACCAGCGGAGCCGGCGAGCGCCGCTGGACGGCGGCGAAGGCGGCCAGCGCGACCAGCCCCGCCGCGACCCAGCCCCAGACGCCCGGGCCGCGACCGGGCTCGCCGGCGGCGGTCAGCCCGTACGTCAGGGCGCCGAGGCCGGCCACGACCAGCGCCGTCCCCGGCCAGTCCAGGTGCCGGGCCGCCTCCGGGTCCTGCGACTCCGGGACGTGCCGCAGGGCCACGACCACGACGACCGCGGCCAGCGGCAGGTTGACCAGGAAGACCAGGCGCCAGTCCCAGCCCACCAGCCAGCCGCCCAGGAACGGCCCGACGGCGGCGGCCACCCCGCCCAGGCCCGACCACGCGCCGACGGCGGCGGCCCGGTCGACCCCGGAGAAGGACGCCGAGATGATCGCCAGGCTGCCCGGGGTCAGCAGCGCGCCACCGACGCCCTGCAGCGCCCGGGCGGCCACCAACGTCCCGATGTCGGGCGCGACACCGCACAGCAGGGACGCCGCCGCGAACCACACGGTGCCGACGACGAACACCCGCCGCCGGCCGAACCGGTCGCCCAGGGATCCGCCCATGAGGATCAGCGAGGCCAGCGTGAGGGTGTAGGCGTTGACCGTCCACTGCAGGTCCGCGAAGCCGGCGTCGAGGTCGGTGCCGATCCGTTCCAGCGCCACGGTCACCACGGTCGCGTCCAGCATCGCCAGGCTGGAGCCCAGTACTGTCGCCAGCAGCACCCACCGGCCCTGCGGCGTGCCCATCCGCAGCCCGCCGTCCGGTACCAGCGCCGCTCGGGCCATGGTCGCCTCCCGCCCGTCGCCTCGCCGGCCTCCGGCGTGGGGAGACGCGCGCCCCGAGTCTGCTCCGCGCGCCGGTGTCGGGAGAAGCTCGGACGCCGCCCGCTTGTTCCCTGGACGCGGCCGTCGTCCCCGGGGCGCCAACGAGAGCCGGGACGGCTCTTGGCCGCGGTGTGGGCCTGGCCGCGGTGTGGGCCGGTCGCGGGGGTCCGCAGGACCTCCCGATCGGGACACGGGTGGGGCTCCCCGCGGCCGGGGACGGCTCCTGGCCGCGGTGTGGGCCGGTCGCGGGGGTCCGCAGGACCTCCCGATCGGGACACGGGCGGGGCTCAGCGGCGACCGGGGACGGCTCCTGGCCGCGGTGTGGGGCGGTCGCGGGGGTCCGCAGGACCTCCCGATCGGGACACGGGCGGGGCTCAGCGGCGACCGGGGACGGCTCCTGGCCGCGGTGTGGGGCGGTCGCGGGGGTCCGCAGGACCTCCCGATCGGGACACGG
>NZ_SPQN01000064.1 GCF_004571065.1 Geodermatophilus sp. DF01-2 | reverse complement strand
GGGCGGCCTGCACCGCATCGGCCCACACCGCGGGTCGGCCGGGGCCCCACCAGCCGCGCGGCTCGCGGTTGCCGGCGAGTGCCACCGCGACGTGCCAGGGCTGGTCCGGCACCGCGCCGAGCAGCGCGGCGAGTGTCGCCTCGTCCGGACGCCGGTCGACGCCGGGCAACGGCGCGGGGTTGCGCTCCCCACCCGGGAAGACGGCGCCGTGCTCGAAGAGCGCGACGTCACGCTGGCCGCGGGCCAGGTTGCGCGCCAACGCGGCCAGCAGCCCCGGCAGCAGCGTGGTTCGCAGCGCCGGCTCCTCCTCCGACAGCGGGTTGCGCACGAGCACGACCTGCCGGCGCGGGTCGTCCCCGGGCAGGCCGAGCGCGTCCAGCGCCGCCGTCCCCACGAAGGGGAAGGACGGCGCCTCGACGTAGCCGAACTCGGCCAGCGACCGTCCGACGGCGCGCCGCCGGCGCTGGCGGTCGGTCAGCCCGCGCCCGGGTGGGGCGGTGGGCAGCACCGAGGGGACGTCGTCGTAACCGGCGAGCCGGACGACCTCCTCGACCAGGTCGGCCGGGTCGGTGAGGTCGGGGCGCCAGGACGGCGGGGTGACCGTGAGCGGGCCGCCGTCCCCGTCGACGGTGCAGCCGGCCGCGGCCAGCAGCTCGACGACCCGCTCCGGCGGGTAGGACACCCCCGCGACCCGGCCGGGCAGTGCGGCGTCGAGCGGGATCGTCGGCCGCGGGTCGCGGGTGTCGACGTCCACCGGCGCGCCGACGACGCGGGCGCCGCCGTACTCGGCCAGCAGCTCGGCGGCGCGGGCCAGCGCGGCCATGGTCATCTCCGGGTCGACGCCGCGCTCGAAGCGCTTGGCCGCCTCGCTGGGCAGCCGGTGCCGGCGGGCGGTGCGGGCCACGCCGGTCGGCTCCCAGTGGGCCGCCTCCAGCAGCACGTTGGCCGTCCCGTCGCCGATCTCGGTCGAGGCGCCGCCCATAACCGCGGCCAGCCCGATCGGGCCCGAGTCGTCGGTGATCAGCAGGTCGTCGGAGGCCAGCCGGCGGTCGACGCCGTCCAGGGTGGTCAGCCGCTCCCCTTCCCGGGCCCGCCGGACGACGATCGGCCCGCTCACCCGGTCGCGGTCGAAGGCGTGCATCGGCTGCCCGAGCTCGAGCATCACGTAGTTGGTGACGTCGACGGCCAGCGAGATGCTGCGGACGCCGGTCTGCGCGAGCCGCCGGCGCATCCACCACGGCGTCGGCGCGGTCGGCTCCAGGCCCTCCAGCGCGATCATCGAGAAGCGGTCGCAGCGGTCGGCGTCGGCCACGGTGACCGGCCAGGCCGGTTCGCCCGACCCGGCCGGCGGAGGGAGCGCGCCCGGGTCCCGCCACTCCACGCCCAGGCCGGTGCCCATCTCGCGGGCGATGCCGCGCAGGGCCAGGCAGTAGCCGCGGTCGGGCGTGATCGCCAGCTCGACGACGACGTCGTCCAGCCCGACCACCGGGCCGGCCGGGGTGCCCGGAGGCGGGGCGTCGTCCCCCAGCACGAGGATGCCGGCGTGGTCCTCCCCGACGCCGAGCTCGCGGACCGAGCAGATCATCCCGTCGGAGACGTGGTCGTAGGTCGTGCGCGCGGCGATGGCGAAGCCGCCGGGCAGCACCGCGCCGGGCAGCGCGACGACGACGGCGTCACCGACGGCGAAGTTGGTGGCGCCGCAGACGATGCCCCGAGGCTCCTCCTCCCCGACGTCCACCTGGCAGTACCGGATGGGCTTCTTGAAGCCGGTGAGCTCCTCGATCGCCAGCACCCGGCCGACGACGAGCGGGCCGGTGACCTCCTCGGGCCGGTGGATGTCCTCGACCTCGAGGCCCAGCCGCACGAAGGTGCTGTCGAGGTCCTCGACGCCGACGCCGGACGGGACGTCGACGTACTCGGCCAGCCAGCCGACGGGGACCCTCACTGCTCGACTCCGAACGCCGTGGTGAACCGGATGTCGCCCTCGGCGATGTACCGCATGTCGCCGACCGCCGAGCGGAACTGCAGGGCCCGCTCGATGCCCATGCCGAACGCGAACCCGGAGTACTCGTCGGGGTCGATGCCGCAGGCGACGAGCACCCGCGGATTGACCATCCCGCAGCCGCCCCACTCGACCCAGCGCGGGCCGTCGCGGTGCTCGGGGAACCAGACGTCGAACTCCGCCGACGGCTCGGTGAACGGGAAGTACGACGGCCGCCAGCGGGTGACCGCGTCGGCGCCGAACAGCGAGCGGGCGAGATGGTCGAGCGTGCCGCGCAGGTGCGCCATGGTCAGCCCCCGGTCGACGGCCAGGCCCTCGACCTGGTGGAACACTGGCAGGTGGGTCGCGTCGAGCTCGTCGGTGCGGTACACCCGCCCGGGAGCGACGACGTAGATCGGCGGCCGGCGCTCGAGCATGGTGCGCGCCTGCACCGGGCTGGTGTGCGTGCGCAGCACCAGGCCGGAGTCCTCGGGGGCGACGAAGAAGGTGTCCATCATCGTGCGTGCCGGATGGTCGCGGCCGATGTTGAGTGCGTCGAAGTTCAGCCACTCGGCCTCGAGCTCCGGGCCGTCGGCGACCTCGTAGCCCATCCCGACGAAGATGTCGGCGATCCGGTCGGTGAGCGTGGTGAGCGGGTGCCGGGCGCCGCGGGGCAGCCGGTCCCACGGCAGCGTGACGTCGACCCGCTCCTCGGCCAGCACCCGCGCGTCGCGCTCGGCCTCCAGCTCGGCCCTGCGGGTCTCGTAGGCCTCGGTGACGGCGACCCGGGCGGCGTTGACCCGCTTGCCGGCGTCCGCCCGCGCCGCCGGCGGCAGGGCACCGAGCTCGCGGCGGGCCAGCAGCACCGGCGCGCGGTCACCGAGGTGGGCCGGGCGGACGGCGGCCAGCGCCTCCAGGTCCCCGGCTCCGGCGAACGCCTGCCGGGCCTCGCCGATCGCGGCATCGAGGGCCTCGGCGGAGAGGGCGGCGACCTGCTTGGGGTCGTAGGGGTCGTTGGCGCCAGACACGGGAGGCCATTCTGCCCGGGCGCCCCGGCCGGCCGCTGCCGGGTTTGAGGTGCGGCCCGACCAGTGCTGCGAACCTGTGGCGATCAGCCGCTGATGACCACGAGATCGCAGCTCTCGGTGCGGCGGCTCCCCCGATGTAGCGAGCCGAGCCCCGGCGTCGCTCAACGTGGAACCGCAGCGTCCGATGGGAGGACGTGGCTTCCTCTTCGACCCATCCAGGCACGAGCATCGACGACGTCCTGCGGGACGGGACGGTGCGCAGCGTCTTCCAGCCCATCGTCGAGCTCGACACCGGCCGCGTGGTCGCCTACGAGGCCCTGGCCCGAGGGCCGCAGGGCCCGCTCGAGCGCCCCGACCACCTCTTCGCCGCCGCCCGCGAGGCCGGCCGCCTCGCCGAGCTGGACGCCGCCTGCCGGACGGCGGCGCTGCAGGGCGCCCTCGAGGCGGGCCTGCGGGCGCCGCTCACCCTCTTCGTCAACGTCGAGCCCGAGGTGCTCGACCGCGCGCCGATGGAAGACCTGCTGGCCATCGCGCAGGCCGCACCGGGCGGGCTGCGGGTGGTCCTGGAGATCACCGAGCGGGCGCTGGCCACCCGGCCGGCCGAGCTGCTGCGCACCGTCGAGCGGGTCCGCGCCGTCGGCTGGGGCGTCGCGGTGGACGACGTCGGCGCCGAGGCGCTGTCGCTGGCCTTCATGCCGCTGCTGCGCCCCGACGTGGTCAAGCTGGACCTGCGGCTGGTCCAGGAGCGCCCCGGCCCGGCGATCGCCGAGATCATGAACGCGGTGAACGCGCACGCCGAGCGCACCGGCGCCGTGGTGCTCGCCGAGGGCATCGAGGACGACGCCCACCTGCGCATGGCCCGCGCGCTGGGCGCGAGGCTCGGTCAGGGCTGGCTGTTCGGCCGACCCGACCCCGGCCCGGTCGAGGGCGCGGCCACCGGCGCGCTCGTGCTGTCCTCGCAGCGTCCGGACAGCGTCACCGAGGACGCCGACGTCTCCCCCTTCGCCTGCCTGCCGGTCGACGTCCCGCTGCGCGAGGCCCCCAAGGCTCTGCTGATCGAGCTGTCCAAGCAGCTGGAGCGGGAGGCGCTGCGGCTGGGGGCCGCCTCGGTCGTGGCCGCCACCTTCCAGGAGGCGCGGCACCTCACGTCGGCCACCACGCTGCGCTACCGCGACCTGGTGGAGCGCACCGGTTTCGTCGCCGCCCTGGGCGAAGGTCTGCCGGTCGAGCCGCTGCCCGGCCTGCGCGGCGCCGCGCTCGACCCGGCGGACCCGATCCGCGGCGAGTGGGACGTCACCGTGCTCGGCCCGCACTTCGCCGCCGCGCTGCTCGCCCGCGACCTCGGTGACGAGGGCCCCGACGCCGAGCGCCGGTTCACCTACGCGCTGACCTACGACCGCGACACCGTCGTCCGGGCGACCGCCGCCCTGCTGGCGCGGGTCGCGCCGCGCCAGGAGCCGCTGCCGCACGCCCCGCGGCCGGCCGCGGTCGGCTTGGCCACGCCGGCCCCGCCCGCCGCCGACCGGTTCGACGTCGGGGTGCTCGTCGGCGCCACCGGCGACCCGCTGGTGCACGGCGCCCTGGCCGCCACCCCGAGCGGGGTGTCGATCGTCGACGTCCGGCAGCCCGACCAGCCGCTGGTCTACGTCAACCCGGCCTTCGAGCGGCTGGCCGGGCTGGCGAGGTCGGAGCTGCTGGGCCGCAACTGCCGGTTCCTGCAGGGCCCGGACACCGACCCCGCCGCGGTCGCCGCCGTCCGCCGGGCGGTCGAGGCCGGCGAGGAGTGCCGGGTGACGATGCTCAACCACCGCGGCCCCGACCGGACGCCCTGGTGGAACGAGCTGCACCTCGCGCCGGTCGCCGGTCCGGACGGCACGGTCACGCACTACATCGGCACCCAGGTCGACGTCACCGCCCGCGTGGAGGCCGAGCGCGCCCTCGTCCAGGAGCGCGACCGCACCCGCGGTTACCTGGCCCGCATCGAGGAGCTGGCCTACACCGACCCGCTCACCGGGCTGCCCAACCGGCGGCGGCTGGCCGAGCAGGTCGAGACCGCGCTCTGGAGCGCCCGGGCCCGCGACGAGGCGGTCGCCGTGCTCTTCGTCGACCTCGTCGGCTTCAAGGGCGTCAACGACCGGCTCGGCCACGCGGCCGGGGACGAGCTGCTGGTCGCCGTCGCCGAGCGGCTGCGCGGCCGGCTGCGCCGCCACGACCTGCTGGCCCGGCTGGGCGGCGACGAGTTCCTCGTGGCGCTCACCGGCCTCGCCGAGGCCACCGCGGCCGTCGAGGCGCGTCAGGTGGCCGACGAGCTGACCGCGGTCATCGCCCGCCCGGTGGTGCTGCGCGACCGGGAGGTCGCCGTCCGCGCCAGCATCGGCGTCAGCGTCTGGCCCGGGGACGGCACCGACTTCCCGGCGCTGCTGCACTCGGCCGACCTGCGGATGTACGCGACCCGGACCGGCGCCGACCGCTGAGAAAGGACCTCCTCCCCCCATTCCTCGCACGCTCGGGACGGTGCCCGGGAGGAGGCCGGCACCCTCCCGTTCCCGTTCAGCCTTGGACGAGTTGGGTGGTGTAGAGGCAGATCGCCGCGGCGGCGGCGAGGTTGAGGCTCTCGGCGCGCCCGCGCATCGGGATGCGCACCCGCGCGTCGGCCAGCGCCGCGAGCTCGGCGGGTACGCCGCGGGCTTCGTTGCCGAACAGCCACACCACCGGCCCGGCGAGCTCGGGACCCAGCTCGTCCAGCGCTGTCTCTCCCCCGCCGTCGGCGGCCAGGACGGTGGCGCCGGCGGCCTGCAGCCGCGGCAGCAGGCCGGCCAGCGGCGCACCGCGGACGACGTCGACGTGGAACAGGCTGCCCGCGCTCGATCGGACCGCCTTCCCGCCGTAGGGGTCGGCCGAACCGGCGCCGAACACCACCGCTCCGGCGCCACAGGCGTCCGCGGTGCGCAGCACGGTCCCGGCGTTGCCCGGGTCGGCCAGCTCGGCGAGGGCGACGGTCAGCCGCGGCGGTGCGCCCACCAGGACGTCGGCCGGCACGTCGCGCAGCGCGCAGACGGCGACCAGCCCCTGCGGAGTGACCGTCTCCGACAACGACGCCGCCGCCCTCCCGGTGACCGGCCGGACCGGCACCGGCGTCCTGGCCAGCAGGTCGCGGTGCTCGGCTGCCGCCTCGGCGGTGGCGAACACCTCGCGCACGCCCGCGGGGTCGGCCAGCGCCTCGGCGACGGCCTGCCGCCCCTCGGCGAGGAACAGCCCGGCGGCGTCCCGGCCGGCGCGGCGGGTGAGCTTGCGCGCGGCGGCCACCCGCGCCGAGCGCTCGGTCAGCGGCTCGGTCACCACGTCGTCCTCGCCCCGACGTCCCTCGAGTGCGACGAACTCGTGGCGATCGGCGGCTGATGACCACGAGTTCGTCGCACTCGCGGGCGAGAGGTGGTGACCCACACGGCGACGCCGCCGGGGCGGGTCACGGGGACCCGCACCCGACGGCGTCGGCGTGCTGCGGACCGGGTGCTCAGGCGGCCGCGGTGCCGGTGCTGCCGCCGGCGGGGGCGGCGGCGACGGCGGCGCGGGCGGTCTCCACCAGCGCGGCGAACGCGGCCGGCTCGTTCACGGCCAGCTCGGCCAGCACGCGCCGGTCGAGCTCGATGCCGGCGAGCTTGAGGCCCTGCATGAACCGGTTGTAGGTCATGTCGTTCTGGCGGGCCGCGGCGTTGATGCGGGTGATCCACAGCTTGCGGAAGTCCCCCTTGCGCACCTTGCGGTCGCGGTACTGATAGGTGGCCGAGTGGAGGATCTGCTCTTTGGCCTTGCGGTACAGGCGGGACCGCTGGCCCCGGTAGCCGCTGGCGGCCTCGAGGGTCGTCCGGCGCTTCTTCTGGGCGTTGACCGCCCGCTTCACGCGTGCCACGGAAGGGCTCCTGTCTGTTCGTTCCGGAGGGCGCTCAGAGGCCCAGCAGCTTCTTCATGTTCTTGGTGTCCGCCGGGGAGATGACCTGGTCCTGGTCGAGCCGGCGCTTGCGACGCGAGGACTTGTGCTCGAACTTGTGCTGGTTGTTGGCCTGCTCACGCATGAGCTTGCCGGTGCCCGTGATGCGCACGCGCTTCGCGGTCCCCTTGTGGGTCTTTTGCTTCGGCATGTCCTCGGTCCTCGTTCGTGTGTGGCGGTGCCGGGCACGTCGACGCCGCGGCAGCCTCGGGGACTGCCGCGACGTCGGCCGGTTCCGGTGCCGGTGCGTCTGGTGGTGCGGTCATCGGCCCCGTCCCGGGTCCCGCCCCCAGCCTGCGAGGGGTGGGGAGGACGGAGTCCTTCTACGAGTGCTGGGGGGCAGGAGGGCCCTTCTTCAGGCCTGCGGGGCCTGCCCCTCGGCGGCCCGGTCGGCCTTCGCCTGCCGGCGAGCGCCGTCGGTCGCGGCCTGGTTCCGGTGCGGGGCGATCACCATGACCATGTTCCGGCCGTCCTGCTTCGGGTTGGACTCCACGACGCCGAGCTCGGCGACGTCGGCGGCCAGCCGCTGCAGCAGCCGGTAGCCCATCTCCGGCCGGGACTGCTCGCGGCCGCGGAACATCACGGTGATCTTGACCTTGTCGCCGCCTCGCAGGAAGCGCTCGACGTGGCCCTTCTTGGTCTCGTAGTCGTGCGGGTCGATCTTCAGGCGCAGCCGCATCTCCTTGATGACGGTGAGCGCCTGGTTCCGCCGGGCCTCGCGGGCCTTCTGGGCGGACTCGTACTTGAACTTTCCGTAGTCCATGAGCTTGGCGACCGGCGGCCGGGCCATGGGCGCGACCTCGACGAGGTCGAGCTCGGAGTCCTGGGCCAGGCGCAGCGCCTCGCCGATCGGCACGATGCCGACCTGCTCGCCCTCGGGACCGACCAGGCGGACCTCGGGGACGCGGATACGGTCGTTGATGCGGGGCTCGGTGATGGCCTCTCCTCTGCTTCTGCACGGGAGGGCTCGCTCGTCCACCGGACGCCGACGAGCAGAAGGCCCCGCGAGCTGCTGCTCGCGGGGCCCACTCGCCGGGGTACGCACGGGCCCGGGGGCTCGTGCGCGGCGCGGGCCCGGCCGGTGGCCGGGCTCCGCGATCCGGGACCTGGGCGCCTCGGCGGCGCCAGGTGGGAGCGGGCTCCTCTTGGTCGGCGGCCCGGGGCGGGGCCGCTCGTGTGGTTCGCGCGCCTCGTGTAGCGGGGAGGCACGCAGATGCTACAGCGTCGCGGGAGCGGCGGTCATTCCCGGGCCTGCGACGTCATTCGTCGTAGAGCAGCGGCGGAGGCGGTGGCTGCTGCGGTCGCTGCGCGCGAGCCGCGGCCAACAGCGCCCGCAGCCCCTCGACGGCATCGACGGCGCGGTCCCCGTCGGCGCCCTGGATGGCGAGCACGGCGAACTCGTCGTCGTTGGTCAGCAGCAGCGTCGCCCACCGGAACCGCCGGTCGAACCGGACGGCCTGCACCGCCGACCACGGCAGCTCCTGCTGGCCGAGCAGGTTGCGCACCCGGATGCCGGCGGCGTCGGCGTCCACCCGGGGGCGGCCGAGGGCCAAGATCCCGGCGCCGAACACCAGGCCGAGACCGACGATCGCCACCTGGTCGGCCACGGTGAACCTCGCGACGCCGGTGGCGTTGTCCGGCAGCGTCACCCCGACGTAGGCCAGGACGGCGGCCACCACGGCGGCGACCGCGGCGCACAGCAACCGCCACCGGCGGGGGACGGCGGAGACGGGAGCGGGGGGACCGGACGGCGGCACGGTCCCATGGTCGCAGCCGGTCGCCTGACAGAGTGCCGGGCGTGGATATCACCGGTACCGCTCAGCACGAGGCCTGGCAGGCGCGGTCGCTGCCGCCCGTGGAGCAACTGCGCGCCGATCTGTGGTCGATCCCCGTGCCCATCCCGCACGGCGGACTGCGCTACGTCAGCGTCTACGCGCTGGCGCTCGACGGCGGTGGGCTGGGCCTGCTCGACACGGGCTGGGGGAACGACCAGGCGTGGGCCGCGCTCGGCGAGGGCCTGGCCTCGATCGGCGCCGGGGTCGCCGACGTGCGCGGGGTCCTGGTCACCCACCTCCACTTCGACCACGTCGGCCTGGCCGAGCGGGTGCGCCAGGCCTCCGGGGCCTGGGTGGCCATGCACCCGGCGGACGCGGCGATCATCGGCTCACCGGTCCACCGCGACCCGGCCGCCTCGGTGGCCGCGGAGGCGGCCTTCCTCGTCTCGCTGGGGGCCGATCCCGACGAGGCCGCCGCGGACGTCGGCCCCGCCGAGCGCTTCGCGCCGTTCACGCGCATGGCGGTGCCCGACCGGCTGCTCGGGGACGGCGATCCGGCCGCCCTGCCGGGCTGGCGCCTGCGCGCCGTGCACACCCCCGGCCACACCCCCGGCCACCTGTGCTTCGCCGAGGAGCGGACGAGGCTGTTCTTCTCCGGTGACCACGTGCTGCCGCGGATTAGCCCGAACATCTCGACGACCCACGACGGCATCGCCGACCCCCTGCACGCCTACCTCGACTCCCTGGAGCGCGTGTCGGACCGGGAGCCGACCGAGGTGCTGCCCGCGCACGAGTGGCGCTTCCGCGGGCTGGCCGAACGGACCGCGCAGCTGCGCGTCCACCACGAGCACCGGCTGACCGAACTGCTGACCGCCGTCCGGACCCATCCGCGCAGCACGCCGTGGCAACTGGCCGGCCACCTGACCTGGTCCCGCCCCTGGGACCAGTACGAGCGGCGGATGCGGATCTTCGCGGTGACCGAGACCGACGCCCACCTGCGCCTGCTGGCCAGCCGCGGGCTCGTCGTCGGCAGTGGGGGTCCGGTGCCGACGTGGGCCGCTGCGGCCCGGTGACCCGCCACCTCCGGGGCCGCCGCACGGCCGGCGGGCGCCGGCGGCTGCGCTGAGCGGCGCCCCTTCCCGGCTTCCCAGGGCGCACGAGGTGGAACACGCACGCTGCGGCGAGGACACATCCTCGCAACGAGGACGACGCACCATGGGGACGCCGGACCGCGCGCGGACCGGCCACCGTGCCGCGCCCGACGAGGGGGATCCCGTGACCGATGCCGCACCGCAGACCGAGCCGTCGCCCCTCGTCGGTTACACCGTCGCCGTGACCGCGGCCCGTCGTCGCGAGGAGCTCGGGACGCTGCTGGAGCGCCGCGGAGCACGGGTCGTCTACGCGCCGGCCATCCGCATCGTGCCCCTGGCCGACGACGCCGAGCTGGTCGCCGCGACCCGCGCCGTCCTGGCGCAGCCGGTGGACCTGGTCGTGGCGACGACCGGCGTCGGCTTCCGCGGCTGGCTGGAGGCCGCCGACGCGTGGGGCCTGCCCCTGGTCCACCACCTGCGCGACAGCCGGGTGCTCGCCCGGGGCCCCAAGGCGCGAGGTGCCATCCGCGGCGGCGGGCTGGTCGACGCCTGGTCGCCGGCGTCGGAGTCGTCGGCCGAGGTGCTCGAGCACCTGCTGTCGGGCGCGGAGGGCCCGCTGGCCGGACGCCGCATCGCCGTCCAGCTGCACGGCGACCCGCTGCCGGACTTCGTCGAGGCCCTGCGCGGCGCCGGTGCCGAGGTGCTTCCCGTGCCGGTCTACCGCTGGGTGCTGCCCGAGGACGTCGCGCCCGTGCGCCGGCTCGTCGCCACGATCGTCGCCCGCGGGGTGGACGCGGTGACCTTCACCAGTGCCCCGGCGGCGGCCAGCCTGCTCGCCGTCGCCGAGGAGCTGGGCCGGCGGGACGAGCTGGTCGCCGCCCTCAGGGACGGCGTCCTGCCGGTGGCGGTCGGGCCGGTGACCGCCGCGCCGCTGACCGCTGCCGGCGTCCCGTCGGTGCAGCCCGAGCGTGCCCGGCTGGGGGCGCTGGCCCGCGAGGTGGTCGCCCGGCTGCCCGAGCGGGACCCGGTGCTGCAGGTGGGCGAGCACGAGGTCCAGGTGCGCGGACACGCCGTCCTGCTCGACGGCCGCCCGGTGGAGCTGGCGTCGGGCCCGATGGCGGTGCTGCGGGCGCTGGCCGCCCGTCCGGGCACCGTGCTGTCCCGGCCGGAGCTGGTGCGGGTGCTGCCCGGTGGGGGCGACGGGCACGCGGTGGAGATGGCGGTGACCCGGCTGCGCGCCGCGCTGGGCGCCCCGCTGGTGGAGACCCTCGCCAATTGCGGCTACCGGCTGAGGACGTGAGCGCCTCACCCTGGAGGTGGATCATGGGGTTGGCGGGACGCACACCCCGGACATGCGGGCCTGGGGGCGCAGGCAGACGACCCAGGTCACCACCAGGCAGACCACGTAGAAGACGATGAACAGGAGGTAGGCGGAGTCGCCGGTGCCGGTCGTCATGGACGACTGCCGGAAGGCCAGGTTGACCAGCACGCCGCCGAAGGCGCCGATCACCTGGCTGGCCGTCCACACGATCCCGGCGCCGACGGCCATGGCGACGACGTTGCCGAAGGTGATCCGGGCGCCGCCGAAGCGGTCGGCCGGCGAGCCGCCGAGCGAGCGGATCAGCGAGCGGAGCAGCGGGCCCAGCCGGGTGAGCGCGGCCGCCGTCAGCGGCCCCCGCCGATGCTGCCGGGCTGATCCCGTGTTCCGTCGTGCTCACCGGCGCTGACCCGCTGTGGTGAGGCCGGCGTGCACGCGAGGCCGGGCAGCGGAGATGATCGCCTTCGTGACTGCGACCGAGGACTCCCCGGCCACGGGTCGTGCGCTGCTCGAGGCCGGCTCCGCGGTCGCCGGCTCGATGAGCCGCGCCGCGGCGGCGCTGGTGTACCCCGACCCGGCCGGCCCGGCGCCGGTGGTGCAGCTCGAGGACCGGCTGGCCCGCTGCCTGCGGGTGGCGGCCGACGAGGCGGCCGGCATCCCCGTGTCCCGCGAGCGGTCCCGCGCCGGCGCCGTCCTGGCCTTCGCCGTCGAGCACGGTGCCGCCCTCTCCCGCGGCGGGCGTTCGGCCCGCGACGACGGCTTCTTCGCCCCGCGGGCAGGCGGCCGCTCGGCGGCCGACACGGTCACCGAGGCCGTGGTCGCCACCGCCCGCGGCTCGCACGAGGAGCGGCGGGTGCGGCACCTGGGCTATCTGCTGGCCGAGGTCGCCTCCTCCCCCGACCTGGACGCCGCCCTCGTCGACCGCGCGCTGCGGCTGGCCGCCGGGCTCTCCTGGCGGCAGCTGGTGCTGCTGGCCGGCGTCGGCCGCCGGGACCGGTCGCCGCTGCCGATGACCCCGCTGGCCGAGGACCCGCGCGGCTGGACGGCGTGGGGCGCCCGGGAGGACGTCGCCGAGCTGCAGCGGGCCGGGCTGCTGGATCCGCCTCCGGCCCAGCCCCGGCCGGGCGGCGCGGCCCTCCCCCGGCTGCGCCCGGCCGACCTGCGGCTGACCCGCCGCGGCGTGCTGGTGCACCGGTTGATGGCGCTGGGCTTCGTGCGGGACGACGACGTGTCCGCGATGCTGGCCGAGCTCGATACGCCCGGTACCTGACCCGTCCGGTCAGTCGCGGCCGAGGCGGTTCGCGGCGTCCGTGGCCGACACCGCCAGACCGGCCGCCAGGAGCGCGCGGTCGGCGCTCACCAGCGGGCAGCCGAGCGCGTCGGCGGCGGCTGCCCAGCTGGCGTCGGAGAAGGTCAGGCCGTACCGCTCACCCAGATCCGCCGCTGCGGCGTGCCAGGGACGGCCGGGGGTGGACCAGCGGCCCGCAGAGCTGCCGCACCAGCTCCAGCTGCTGGGCGACGACGGCTGACGGGAGACCGAGGGCGCGCAGCAGCACGTTGCCGAGCTCGTAGGCCGCCAGGTCGAGCACCAGGACCCGCTCCGCACCGGCGCGGTGGGCGGCGAGCAGGTCGCGCGCCGCGGCCACCTCCGACTCGCCCTCCTCGTGCACCCACTTGAGCCGGGCTGGCCGGGCGGCGAGCCCGAGGGAGCGGATGCACGTGCGCCATCGCCTCCTCCCCCTTCGCGTTGATCATGGGCGTGTTGCCGCCGACACGCGAGGACACGCTGCTGAGGGCGACAACTACTCCATGATCAACGGCCGGTGAGGGCGGCCGACGTGCCCGGCTGGGCCCCGCAGTCCCGGCTCGCATCGAAGTACTGCATCGCCGGAGGCATGGTGTCGGCCGGGTTGGAGCCGACCAGGACGACGACGTCGGCCGCGGCGATGTCGGCCAGCAGTGGGTCTGCGTCGTCCGGGTGCGCGGACCCACGCCGGCGAGCACTCCGGGCCGGGCGGTCGCGGTCACGGGGACGAGGTTCGACGGTGCCGGTTTCCCGACCGCGGCATCGGCGTCGAGCCTGCGTTCCGGAGACCTCACGCCGTCCCGTCGGGCGCTGTTGGGCCCTCTCTAGGCTGGCGTCGTGGCCGACCGCGTGGTGAGCGTGCGCCTGGGCGCCCCGTCGGTCCGCCCCGCCGAGCAGCGCGACGTCCCGCGGATCGCCGCGACGTTGACCCTCGCGCTGGCCTCCTCGCGGTGGGCCCGCTGGGCGCTTCCGGACGACGGGCGGGTGCAGCGGCTGACCCGGCTGGCCGAGCTCGATGGCGGCCACCGGGCGGTGTGGACCGGCACCGGCTGGGTGACCGAGGACGTCACCGCCGTCGCCGCCTGGGAGGCCCCGGGGGGCGCACCGGGCACCACTCCCCTGCCGGACGACGTGCGCGCCGCGCTGGCCCGCGAGCTGCCACACGTCCACGGCGCGCGCTGGGACGCCGTCCGCCGCACCCGCGAGCAGGTGGACGCCGCCCGACCGGTCGGGCCGCACTGGTGGCTGGCGCATCTGGGCACCCGGCCCAGCAGCCGGCGCCGCGGCTACGGCACCGCGCTGCTGCGGCCGGCGCTCGAGCGCTGCGACGCCGGCGGCCTGCCCGCGGCGACCGTCGTCTCGACGTGGGCGGCCGTCCGGTTCCTCCGGCAGGCCGGCTTCGAGGTCGACCGGGCGATGCAGAGCGCGGACGGCGAGCTGTCGCTCTGGCTACTGGCGCGCCGGCCGCAGGGCTGACCGTGCTCGGCCAAGGGACGAGCGGCGTCGCCGTCAGGAACCGACTCCACTCCTGCCTCCGGCATCGGGACGTCTCAGCGGGGGTATCCGATCCGGGTTGGTGCTACGCTGTCGCACATGGACGTCGGAGTCAGGGACCTCCGCAACAACACCGCCCGCGTGATCGACGCCTTGCGCGCGGGCGAGCGGGTCACGCTGACCGTGCGAGGAGAGCCGATCGCGGACATCGTTCCCCACGGTGGTCGCACACGGTGGCTCTCGGGGGCGGCCCTTCGGGATCAGCTCGGGCACCGGTCTGCGGACCCCGGGTTGCGGAGCGACCTCGACGAGCTCGCCGGTGAGACTCTGGCCGACCTGTGACGTCGGGACTGCTCGATACATCGGTGTTCATCGCCAGAGAGATGGACAGGCCACTCGGGCCGTTGCCCGAGCGCGTGGCGGTGTCCGTCGTCACGATCGGCGAGTTGGAGCTCGGCGTCCTTGCCGCAGTCGACGAGACGATCCTCGCTCGACGGGCCGACACTCTCGCTCTGGCGAGGGAGTCCGACCCGATTCCAGTCAGTGAAGCGGTCATGAGCGCGTGGGCACGGCTCGTCATCGATTGCCGTCGCGCGGGCGTGCATCGCACGGTCAGGCTCACCGACGCGTTGATCGCAGCCACCGCCGTCGTGCACGGGCTGCCGGTGGTGACGCAGGACGGGGACTTCGACCAGATCGCGACCGCCCACTCCTCGCTCCGGGTCATCAAGGTTTGACCCACCTACGCGGATGTCGGCGTCGCTGGGCCGCAGGCTCGGATCGACACCGCGTTCCGCAGGCGGACCCCCGTGCGGTGATGGATGACGTGGCCCACCTGCTGCCCGCCGTCCGCGCCGACCTGCTGCCCCGGCTGGGCCGGTACGTCGAGTCCGCCGCCGCGTACGAGGCGGCGGTCGCGCTGACCGGCACCGCCGTCGAGCGGGCCTTCCCGCAGCGGCGGCGCGCCGAGCTCGCCGGTGCCTGATGTCCGCCCCGCCGTCTGCTCCTGCAGGAGCTCGTGCTCTGCCCACCACGGTGGGCAGAGCACGAGGGTCCGGCTACCCCTGGTCCCAGCGGCGGCGGGAGCGCTTGAGCTCGCCGCGCTGCTTCTTGGCCTGGATCCGCCGCTCCTGCGACCCCCGCGTCGGCTTCGTCCGTCGCCGCGTGGAAGGTGGCGGGGCCAGCGCGGCGCGCAGCACCGCGGCCAACCGCTCGCGGGCGGCCTGCCGGTTGCGCAGCTGCTGGCGGTGCTCGCTGGCGGCGATGGTCAGCACGCCGTCCACCAGCCGGGCCGCCAGACGCCCGGCAAGCCGCTGCCGCTGCGCGTCGGTCAGCCCGGGCAGGTCCAACGGGACGACCGACAGCTCCACCCGGGAGTCGGCGGTGTTCACACCCTGCCCGCCGGGGCCCGAGGAGCGGGAGAACCGCCAGGACAGTGCGGCGGCGGGCACGACGAGGGACCCGGTGACCGGCAGGTCGCCGCTGGCGTCGTCGGCAGGCACGTCCCCAGTGTGACGACACGTCCTGTCCCGGCTACCGGGCCGTGATCGCGCGTGCCAGGGTGCGCTGGGTGACCACGGACACGGGGACGACGACCGCGCAGGCCGGGCCAGGTCCGGTGGCCGCCGCGGCCGTCGCGCTGACCTGTGCCGCGACGGCGGCCGGCACCCTCGTCGCCTGGCCGTCCCCGGATCGGACGACCTCCGGTTGGCAGGTCGCCGATGTCCCGCCGTCCACGGCCGGGCTGGTGGTGGCAACGGTGCTGATCTGCCTGGCGGTGGCCGCCGTCCTCGTCCGTCCGGGGTCGCTGCCCGGGCGCCTGGCCCCGGCGGCCTGGTGGGCGTTCGTCCTCGCGTCGGCGTTCGCCCTGGCGGGGCGCGCCCTGTACTTCGCGGCGCTGGCCGAGGACACCCTCGGCGCGGTGATTCCGGTCCTCGACTGGCTCTTCACTCTCGTTCCGGCGCTCGCCGTGGGACTGGCGACGCGGAGGGCCGGCCGACGGACGCGGCTGCGCGCCATCCTGGGCACGGCCGTCGTCACCCTGCCGCCGTTCGCCCTCGGCTGGGCGCTGCTGGAGTCCACCGGCGGCGTGGCGACCTTTCTGGGGGCGCTGTACAGCACGGCCTTCCTCGGCGTCGTGCCGCTGGTCGTCGCCGTCGCGGCCACGCGGCCGCGCGGCTGACCGGCCTCAGGCCGCGGCCGCCACGGGGTCGTTCCGCCGGCCGCGCCGGGCCGGCCGGACGGCGGGCGGCGCGGGCCGACCTCGCGCTGGTAGACGCGGACGGCGGTCACCGGGCGGTCTCCTACCCGCGTCCCCCGTCGCCCGGTGCCGGAGGCGTGCAGGCGCCGCACGGTGGTCGGCACGAGGAAGAGCCCGTCGACACGGCAGCCGATCGGGTCGGCCAGGCAGCAGCCGGTGTTGGGGAACAGCAGGTCGCGCAGGCACGAACCGTCGTGGTCCTGCCTCCGGCGCCGGTAGCCGTAACCCGGGCCGTAGTGCCGTCGGTACGTCCGGCCGTAGCCCGGCCCGCGCCGACGGGGACCCCAGCCGCTGCTCCAGATGAACACCATGCGCCGATCCCGCGGGGGCCTGCGCAGTGCGAGCCGGGTGGACGATCGGGAGCATGCCCGATCTCCCCCTCGCCACCGCCCTGGCCGCCGGGCCGGTGGTGCTCGACGGCGGCCTGGCCACCCAGCTGGAGGTGCAGGGGCACGACCTGTCCTCGGCCCTGTGGTCGGCGCGGCTGCTGTACGACGACCCGGAGGCGGTCGTCGCCGCGCACGCCGCCTTCGCCGCCGCCGGCGCCCAGGTGGCGACGACGGCCAGCTACCAGGTCTCGATCGAGGGCCTGGCCGCGGTCGGGCTGGACGCGGCGGAGGCCCGGCGGCTCGTCGTCCGCTCGGTGCAGCTGGCCGGGCGCGGGGCACCGGAGTCGTGGGTCGCAGGGTCGGTCGGTCCGTACGGGGCGGCGCTCGCGGACGGCTCCGAGTACACCGGCGGCTACGCCGGCGAGCTCGGCGTCGACCGGCTCCGGCAGTGGCACCGGCCGCGGATGCAGTGGCTGGCCGAGGCCGGTGCCGACGTCCTGGCCTGCGAGACGGTGCCCGCGGCCGCCGAGGCCGAGGCGCTGCTCGAGGAGGCCGACCTGCTCGGCCTGCCGGTGTGGCTCTCGCTCACCACGGTGGTGGACGACGAGGGCGCCGTCCGCACCCGCCGCGGGGAGCCGGCCGCTGACGTCTTCGCGATGGCCCACGGCGTCGAGGCGGTGGTCGCGGTCGGGGTCAACTGCACCGCGCCGTCCGCCGTCGGCCCGTCCCTGGCCGCCGCCGCACGAGCCGGCAAGCCCTTGGTGGCCTACCCGAACAGCGGCGAGGGGTGGGACGCCGCCGCCCGCCGCTGGACCGGCGCCGGCGGCGTCGACCCCGCGGACGTCCTGGCCTGGGTGGACGCCGGCGCACGGCTGATCGGCGGCTGCTGCCGGGTCGGCCCGGCCGACGTCTCCGCCCTCGCCGCGGCGATCAGGTGAGCTGATCGTGCACGGTCCGGGCTCGCGACCAGTTGTGAGCCCGGAGCCGAAACGACCAGCTCACCTGATCATCTCCGAGCGCCTCAGAGGATGGGCCGGCCGCCGGTGACCGCGACCCGGGCGCCCGAGACGTAGGAGGCCTCGTCGCTGGCCAGCAGCACGTACACCGGCGCCAGCTCGGCCGGCTGCCCGGCGCGGCCCAGCGGGGTGTCGCCGCCGAAGCTCTCCACCTTCTCCTCGGGCATGGTCGAGGGAATCAGCGGCGTCCAGATCGGGCCGGGGGCGACACTGTTGGCCCGGATGCCCTTCTCGCCGTACATCTGGGCCAGGCTGGCGGTGAAGTTGGCGATCGCCGCCTTGGTCATCGCGTAGGGCGCCAGCTGCGGACTCGGCGAGTCGGAGTTCACCGACGACGAGTTGATGATCGAGGCGCCCGGCTGCATGTGCGGGATGGCGTCCTTGCAGAGGGTGAACATCGCCGA
This sequence comes from Geodermatophilus sp. DF01-2, assembly GCF_004571065.1. Classification (GTDB taxonomy): domain Bacteria; phylum Actinomycetota; class Actinomycetes; order Mycobacteriales; family Geodermatophilaceae; genus Geodermatophilus. Next base: position 6,679 of record NZ_SPQN01000064.1, on the reverse strand, counting down.
CAGGTTCGTGGCCAGGGTGTGGTCCCACTCCTCGTCCGGCACCTCCTCCAGCGACTCGTAGCTCATCTGGAAGGCGGCGTTGTTGACCAGGACGTCGACCCTGCCGAACGCCTCCACGGCCTTCGGGATGAGCGTCTTGGCGTGCGCCCGGTCGGCGAGGTCACCGGCGACCAGCACGCACTTGCGGCCGGCCTCCTCGACGTAGCGGGCGGTGTCCTTCGCGTCCTCGTGCTCGTTCAGGTAGGCGATCAGGACGTCGGCGCCCTCGCGGGCGAAGGCGATCGCGACGGCGCGGCCGATGCCGCTGTCGCCGCCGGTGATGACCGCGGCCTTGCCGGTCAGCTTCCCGGACCCGCGGTAGCTCTCCTCGCCGTGGTCGGGCTTCGGCGTCATCTCCCCCAGCGTGCCGGGGACGCTCTGCTGCTGCGCGGGCTGGGACTCGGGGCGGGGCGAAGACACGTCGTCCTCCAGGGGATGCGGGTGCGTACGGCCCCCGCCTACCCGCCCACCCGCCGCCGGAACCCGACCGCCTCGTCGGGAACCGAACCCGCGTCCGGCACGCTGTTCCCCACGATGACCGCCGCACCCCTCCTCGACGACACCCGCGACCTCACCGCCCTGCAGGCGACCGGAGCCGACCCCGACGAGCTGTTCACCACCTTCGCCACCTGGGCGGAGGGGAACGGCACGACGCTCTACCCGGCGCAGGAGGAGGCGCTCATCGAGCTGGTCAGCGGCGCCAACGTCGTCCTCGCGACGCCGACCGGCTCGGGCAAGTCGCTGGTGGCCACCGGCGCGCAGTACGCCGCCCTGGCCGCGGGACGGCGCAGCTACTACACCGCGCCGATCAAGGCGCTGGTCAGCGAGAAGTTCTTCGCCCTGTGCGGGCTCTTCGGCGCGGAGAACGTCGGCATGCTCACCGGGGACGCCGCGGTCAACCGGGATGCACCGATCATCGCCTGCACCGCGGAGGTGCTGGCCAACATCGCGCTGCGCGAGGGCGCGGACGCCGACGCCGGCCTGATGGTCATGGACGAGTTCCACTTCTACGGCGACCCCGACCGCGGCTGGGCCTGGCAGGTGCCGCTGCTCGAGCTGCCGAAGGCGCAGTTCCTGCTGATGAGCGCCACCCTCGGCGACACCACGGACCTGCGCGCGGACCTCACCCGCCGCACCGGCCGCCCCTCCGCGCTGGTCGCCAGCGCCGAGCGCCCGGTCCCCTTGCACCACTGGTACGCGACCACGCCGATGCACGAGACGATCCAGGAGCTGCTGGACACGAAGCAGGCGCCGCTCTACGTCGTCCACTTCACCCAGGCCTCGGCGCTGGAGCGGGCGCAGGCCCTGATGAGCGTCAACGTGTGCACCAAGGACGAGAAGGCCGCGATCGCCGACATGATCGGCGGCTTCCGGTTCTCCTCGGCCTTCGGGACGACGCTGTCGCGGCTGGTCCGCCACGGCATCGGCGTCCACCACGCCGGGATGCTGCCCAAGTACCGGCGGCTGGTCGAGCAGCTGGCCCAGGCCGGGCTGCTCAAGGTCATCTGCGGCACCGACACCCTCGGCGTGGGCATCAACGTGCCGATCCGCACCGTGGTCTTCTCCGCGCTGTCCAAGTACGACGGCACCCGCACCCGGCTGCTCAACGCCCGCGAGTTCCACCAGATCGCCGGCCGGGCCGGGCGCGCCGGCTACGACACCGCCGGCACCGTCGTCGTCCAGGCGCCCGAGCACGAGGTGGAGAACCTCAAGCAGTTCGCCAAGGTCGAAGGCGACCCGAAGAAGCGCCGCAAGCTGGTCCGCCGGAAGGCACCGGAGGGCATGGTGCCGTGGTCGGAGAGCACCATGCGGCGGCTGGTCGATGCCGACCCCGAGCCGCTGACCAGCCACTTCCGGGTGTCGACGGCGATGGTGCTCGACGTCGTCGACCGCCCCGGCGACCCGTTCCTCGCCATGAAGCGGCTGCTGACCGACAACCACGAGCCGCGCACGCGCCAGCTGCGGCACGTCCGGGAGGCGATCGGCATCGCCCGTTCGCTGCTGCAGGCCGGCGTCCTCGAGCGGCTCGACACCCCGGAGCCCGACGGGCGGCGCTACCGGCTGACGGTCGACCTGCCGCCGGACTTCGCGCTCAACCAACCGCTCTCGACGTTCGCCCTGGCCGCCATCGACCTGCTCGACCCGGACTCCGAGACGTACGCGCTCGACGTGGTCAGCGTTCTCGAGGCCACCCTCGACGATCCCCGGCAGATCCTGGCCGCCCAGCTGAACAAGGCCAGGGGTCAGGCTGTGGCGCAGATGAAGGCCGAGGGGATCGAGTACGACGAGCGCATGGAGCTGCTCGAGGAGATCTCGTATCCCCAGCCGCTGGCCGAGCTGCTCGAGCACGCGCTGGAGGTCTACACCCGGTCCAACCCGTGGGCGCGCGACGCGCACCTGTCGCCGAAGTCCGTCGTCCGGGACATGTGGGAGAACGCCTACACGTTCCGGGAGCTGGTCAGCACCTACGGGCTGACCCGGGCCGAGGGCGCGGTGCTGCGCTACCTCTCCGACGCGTACAAGGCGCTCCGCTCGGGCGTCCCCGCCGCCGCGCGCACCGAGGAGGTCACCGACCTGGTCGAGTGGCTCGGCGAGCTGGTCCGCCAGGTCGACTCCTCGCTGCTCGACGAGTGGGAGCAGCTGACCAGCCCCGACCAGCCGCTGGAGGCCCCGGTCGCCGTCCCGGCCCGCCCCCGGCCGCTGACCGGCAACGAGCGGGCGTTCACCGCGATGGTGCGCAACCAGCTGTTCCGCCGGGTGGAGCTGTTCGCCCGCCGCCGGTGGTACGACCTGGGCGAGCTCGACCGCGGCTCCGGGTGGGACGCCGAGCGCTGGGGCGAGGTGGTGCAGGCCTACTTCGCCGAGCACGCCGAGCCGAACACCGGCGCCGACGCCCGCGGCCCGGCACTGCTCATCTGGGACAGGGGCGAACCCGGCGTCTGGCGGGTGCGGCAGATCCTCGACGACCCCGCCGGCCACCACGACTGGGGCTTCGACGTCGAGGTCGACCTCGATGCCTCCGACGAGGAGGGCGCCCCGGTCATCCGGCTGCTCGACGCCGGCCGGAAGGACGGCGCATGGACCTGAGGCACGTCACCACCGCACGGCTGGATCTGGACGCCGTTGTCCCCGCCGACCTCGACGAGCACTTCGTCCTCATGTCCGACCCCGGCACCTGGGCGCACCTCCCCTCGGGCCGGCACGTCAAACCCGAGCGGACGGCGGAGGGCATCGCGCACTCCCAGCGGCACTGGGCCCGCGGCGGCCTGGGCTACTGGACCGCCCGGCTGCGGAGCGACGCCGACGTTCCGGGACTGCGCCCCGGACAGGTGGTCGGCACCGGTGGTTGCGCCGTCCGCGAGGGAATGTCGTGGTGGAACCTCTACTACCGGTTCACCCCGCCGGCGTGGGGCCGCGGGCTGGCCGCCGAACTGGTGACCGCCGCCCTCGACGCGGCGCACGCCGTCGCCCCGGACCGCCCCGTGGTCGCCTACCTGCTCGAGCACAACGCCGAGTCCCGCGGACGGGCCGAGCGGGCCGGGCTGTCGCTGCTCTGGCGGGGGCCGGATGCGGGCAACCCCGACCCGAACGCCGTCCGGCTGGTCTACGCCGACCGCCCGCTCGACCACGGGCTGCTGGAGCGGGTCACCGCCCTGCCGTGAGGCCCGGGCGGGCGCCGTGCCACGCTCGCCGATGATGACCGCATGACCGTGCTCGAGATGCTCGCGGTCGCCGCGGCCGGGCTGGCCGCGGGCGCCATCAACGCCGTCGTCGGCTCGGGCACGCTGGTAACCTTCCCCGTGCTGCTGGCCGTCGGCCTGCCGCCGGTGACCGCGACGATCAGCAACTCGCTGGGCCTGGTGCCGGGGAATCTCGCCGGTTCGTTCGGCTACCGGCGGGAGCTGGCCGGGCAGCGCTGGCTGGTGGTGCGGCTGCTGCCGGCCTCGGTGCTCGGCGCGCTCACCGGCGCTTTCCTGCTGCTGCACCTGCCGGCGAGCAGCTTCGAGACCATCGTGCCGACGCTCGTCGGGCTGGCCGTCGTCCTCGTCGCCGTCCAGCCGCTGGTGCAGCGTGCCCTGGCCCGGCGCCGGCCGGAGGGGACGCCGGCTGGGCGGATCGGGCCGGGCCGGCTGGCCGCGCTGTTCGCCGGCGCCTACGCGACCGGCAGCTACGGCGGTTACTTCGCGGCCAGCCAGGGGGTCCTGCAGATCGGCGTCTTCGGTCTGCTGCTGCGCGAGTCGCTGCAGCGGCTCAACGCGATCAAGAACGTGCTGACCCTCGCGGTCAACGGCGTCGCCGCCGGCGCCTACGTGGTGGTGGCCACCGACCGCGTCGCCTGGCGGGCCGCCGCACTGGTCGCCGCCGGCGCGCTGCTGGGCGGCTACGTGGGTGCCCGCTTCGGCCGCCGGCTGCCGTCGGGCGTGTTGCGGAGCGCGATCGTCGTGCTCGGTTGCGTCGCGATCGGGGTGCTGGTGACCCGGTGACACGCCCGGACCGGCCGGTGCCGGGGCCGCTGGGGCCGGGCGGCAAGCTGGACCTATGACGGCTGGTGCAGCGCGACGCTTCGACGAGGCCCTGGCGTCCTCCCCAGCGGAGCTGGCCGGCCCGGAGCTGCTGCCGGCCCGGCTCGCCCGCGCCTGTGCCCGCGCCCTGGAGGTCGACGGCGCCGGCCTGAGCCTGCACGTCGGCGTGCTGCGGACGCCGATCGGCGCGAGCGACGCGGTGACCGCGCACGCCGAGCGCCTGCAGTTCACGATCGGCGACGGTCCCTGCCTGCGCGCCCACGACGACGGCGCGGAGATCGCGTTCGCGATGGAGGACATCGAGCGCAACTGGCCCCAGCTGTGGGCCTCGCTGCGCAGCGACACCTCGTACCGAGGGGTGCTCTCGGTGCCGCTGCCCCCGCCGATGGGGCCGCTGGTCGTCCTCGACCTGTACGTACGCGATCCCGCGACGCTGCCCGAGCTGGACCGCGGCGACGTCCACGCGGTCGCCCGCTCGGCCACCGCGGAGCTGGCGCTCACGGTGACCGGTCCGGAGTTCCCCGACGACGGCAGCAGCTGGCTGGACGGGCCCGACGCGCGCCGGCGGGCCCACGTCTGGCAGGCCATGGGACTGGTCGGCATCGCCTCCGGCCTCGACGCCACCGACGCCATCGCGACCATGCGGGCCGCCGCGATCACCACGGGCCGGGTGGTCGACGACGTCGCCGAGGACCTCGTGGCCGGCCGGCTCGTGCCCGCGGACCTGCAGGCCGCCCCCGGCCCGGAGGACGCCGCCGGGTGACGCCGCTGGAGTTCGCCTTCCTGGTGCTCGCCGGCGTCGGCGGGGGGCTGACCGGCAGCATCGCCGGCCTGGCGTCGCTGGTGAGCTACCCCGCGCTGCTCGCGACCGGGCTGCCCCCGGTCGCGGCCAACGTGACCAACACGGTCGCGCTGGTGCTCAACGGTGTCGGTTCGGTGAGCGCCTCGCGGCCGGAGCTGCGCGGGCAGAGCCGGCGGCTGCTGCGGTTGTCGGCCGGCGCGGTGGTCGGTGGCGCTGCCGGTGCGGCGCTGCTGCTGCTCACGCCGTCGGAGGCCTTCGAGCGGATCGTGCCGTGGCTGATCGCCGGCGCCGCCGTCGCCCTGCTGGTGCAGCGGCCACCGCGGGAGCTCGCGGCGCAGGGTGCGGCGGCACACCCGACGCACCGCGACCCGTGGTGGCTGCCCCTGGGGACCTTCGCCATCGCCATCTACGGGGGCTACTTCGGCGCCGCGGCCGGGGTCATGATGCTGGCGATGTTCCTGCTGTCCACCGGCGAGGGGCTCGCGACGGGCAACGCGTTGCGCAACGTGGTGCTCGGTCTGGCCAACCTGGTGGCCTCGATCGGTTTCGTCGTCCTGGCGCCGGTCGCCTGGTCGGCGGCCCTGCCGCTGGCGATCGGGTTGTTCGTCGGCGGCCGCCTCGGCCCGTCGGTGGTGCGCCGGGCGCCGCAGCTGCTGCTGCGCCGACTCATCGCCGTGGCCGGGCTCGGGCTGGCGGTGCACCTGGCGGTCCAGGCCTACGGGTGAACGGCCCGGACGCCGCGGACGACGCCCGGAGCCGCGCTCGGCTGACGACATGTCCGGTCGGCTTCCGCGCCCCGGTCCGCTCCTCGCTCGCTGGCGTTCGCTGCGCTGCTCCCGGGGCTGTCAGCTGACGTAGGCGGCCAGGAAGAGGACGAACGCGCTGGCCAGCAGGAGCAGCCGGGCCGGCGTGAGGCCGTTGATGAGGTTCGCCGTCGCCTCGACCCAGGCAGGACGGATGCCGGCCTCGCGCGCGCCGCGGCGCACCAGCCGCACCTCGTCGGCGAGCAGCGCGCCGGACGCGCCGAGCATGCCGAGGCCGACGGTCAGGAAGACCAGCGCCAGGCGCTCCTGGAAGTCCTCGGCGACCCCGCCGAGCAGCAGCGCGACGACCAGGCCGGCGAACAGGCCGAGCACCGCACCGGCGACCGGGGCCCACGGGCCCATCCGGGTCGTGGGGAACGGGCGGCGGGCGCCGATCCGCGGCCGGCCGGTCACCGGGCCGGTCGAGCGGTGCCCCTCCGGTGCCGCACCCGGAACGCCGGACGGTGCCGGGGTGGCACCGGGGGCCGGCGGCTCGGCCGGCTGCGGCGGCG
>NZ_SPQN01000063.1 GCF_004571065.1 Geodermatophilus sp. DF01-2 | reverse complement strand
CACCGGCACGCCGATCGCGGAGCTCGAGGCCGCGGTCGCGGACCCGGCCGCGCTGGGCCTGCCGCCGTACGCCGGCGGCCAGCTGGAGGGCTACCTCTTCCCGGCCACCTACGAGTTCGGGCCCCAGGACACCGCGGTCGACGTGCTGCGGGCGATGGTCGCCGAGTTCACCGCGACCGCCGAGCGGCTGCAGCTCGAGGAGCGCGCCGCCGCGGCCGGCCGGACGCCCGCCGAGGTGGTCACCGTGGCCTCGATGGTGCAGTCGGAGACCCGGCTGGACGAGGAGCGGGCCGACGTCGCGCAGGTCATCTACAACCGGCTCGACCAGGGTATCCCGCTCGGCATCGACGCCACCAACGCCTACGGGTTGGGCAAGAGCGGCGACGAGCTGACCGTCACCGACCTGGAGACCGACGGCCCGTACAACACGCGTACCCGGACCGGGCTGCCACCGACGCCGATCAGCAACCCCGGCGAGGCCAGCCTCGAGGCGGCGCTCGCGCCCAGCACCGGGGACCTCCTGTACTACGTGCTGGAGTCCGAGGACGGCAGCCACTTCTTCACCAGCGACTACGCGGAGTTCTTGGAGGCGCGGGCGCGGTGCGCCGCCGCGGGTCTCGGCTGCGGTGGCTGACGGGGCAGCTGCCGGGTCGGTTGCCGGGTCGAGGCGGGCCGCCGTCCTCGGCCGTCCGGTGGGGCACTCGTTGTCCCCCCGGCTGCACCGGGCGGCCTACGCCGCCCTGGGCCTGACCGACTGGACCTACGACGCCCTCGACCTCGGCGCCGACGAGGTGCCGGTGCTGCTGGCCGGGCTCGGTGAGGAGTGGCGCGGCTTCTCGGTGACCATGCCGTGCAAGCAGGCGGCGGTGGACGCCGCCGACGTCGTGGAGCCGCTGCCGCGCCTGCTGCACGCGGCGAACACCCTGGTCCGCACCGACGCCGGCTGGCGGGCCGAGAACACCGACGTCCTCGGCGTCGGCACGGCCCTGCAGCAGGCCGGGGTCACCCAGGTCACCCGGGGTGCCATCGTCGGCGCCGGGGGGACGGCGGCGGCCGCGGCCGTGGCGCTGGCCTCGCTGGGCGCGGAGCACGTCGACGTCGTCGTCCGCGAGCCGACGCGCGCCCGGGACCTGCTGCGGGTGCTCGACACCCTCGCCGTCCCGACGACGGTGGTGTCACTGACCGAGGCCGTCGTCGACGCCGAGGTCGTCGTGAGCACCGTGCCGGTCGGCGGTCAGCCGGTCGTGGCGGGGCTGCCGTGGACGGCGGACCAGACCGTCCTCGACGTGCTCTACGACCCGTGGCCCACGCCGCTGGCCACCCGTGTCGCGGAGGTGGGCGGCACCGTGGTCGGCGGCCTCGAGGTGCTCTTCTGGCAGGCGACCGCGCAGGTCGAGCTGATGACGGGGCGACCGGCGCCGCTCGCGGCGATGCGCGCGGCCCTCGAGGCCTGCTGACCGGCCGGTGCCCGTCGCGGACCTCCCGGTCGGGGCCGTCGTCGCGCTCGCCGCGACGGTCGCCGTCGTCGTCGGCCCCTGGCTGGCCCGGGCGTCGGTCCGGTTCGCCCGGCGGGACGACACCGCCGTCGCCGGCCCGCTGCGCACCGCGCTCACCGTCGTGCTGGTGGGCGCCGTCGTCGCCGGCGCGCTGCTGCTCACCGGCCTGCGCCCGGCCGCGGTCGCCCTGGCCTGGGCCGGCGCGGCCGGGGTGGTGCTGGGTGCGGTCGACCTCGCCGCCCACCGGCTGCCCGACCGGGTGACCGTGCCGGCGTACGCGGGGGTGGCGACGGCGCTGCTGGTCGACGCCGCCGCGCTCGGCACGTGGCCGGCACTGCTGCGCGCCCTGCTCGCCGCGGCGGCCGCCTTCGGAGTGGCCGCGTTCGCCGCCGTCCTCTCGCCGCGGGGGCTGGGTTTCGGCGACGTGAAGCTGCTGGGCCTGCTCGGCCTGGTGCTCGGCTGGGTCGGGTGGGGCGCGCTGCTGGCCGGCGTGTTCCTCGGCCTGGTCATCGGGGCGCTGGTCTCCCTGGTGCTGGTCGGGACCGGCCGGGCCGGCTGGCGCACCGCGCTGCCGTTCGGTCCGCCGCTCCTGGTGGGCGCGGTCCTCGCGCTGGCGCTGCAGGGGCCGGTCGGTCTCACCTGAGCGGGGCGGCCCCCTTCCCGGGTGGCCCCGTCCACAGGTTCACCGCGAACCTGCAAGGAGTGAGGAGGACGGGGTCCGTTCACGAGGGGTGGGGAGGAAGGCGGCCCCCTCTCCGGGGCCCGCCCCGAGCCTGCGAGGGGTGGGGAGGAAGGGGGTCCTTCTGCTGGCACAATCCAGAGCATGTTGCGCTGGCTGACCGCCGGTGAGTCGCACGGCCAGCAGCTCACCGCCATCCTCGAGGGCCTGCCGGCCGGCGTGCAGGTGCAGACGTCGGACCTCGATGCCGACCTCGCCCGCCGGCGGCTCGGCCACGGCCGCGGTGCTCGGATGTCCTTCGAGCAGGACGTCGTGACGCTGACCGGCGGGGTCCGGCACGGGCGGACCCAGGGCGGGCCGATCGCCGTGCAGGTGGGCAACACCGAGTGGCCGAAGTGGCAGACGGTGATGGCCGCCGACCCGGTCGACCCCGAGGTGCTCGCCGGCCAGGCCCGCAACGCCCCGCTCACCCGCCCACGGCCGGGCCACGCCGACCTGCCGGGCATGCAGAAGTACGGCTTCGACGACGCCCGTCCGGTGCTGGAGCGGGCCAGCGCCCGCGAGACCGCCGCCCGGGTCGCGCTCGGCGCGATCGCCCGGGCGTTCCTGCGTCAGGCTCTCGGCGTCGAAGTGGTCAGCCACGTGGTCGGCATCGGCCCGGTCGCCGTCCCCGACGGCGTCGTGCCCGGGCCGGAGGACAACCCGCGCATCGACGAGGACCCGGTGCGCTGCGCCGACCCGGAGACCAGCGCGCAGATGGTCGCCGAGGTCGACGACGCCCGGAAGAACGGCGACACCCTCGGCGGCGTCGTCGAGGTGGTCGCGCACGGCCTGCCACCGGGCCTGGGCAGCCACGTGCACTGGGACCGCCGGCTGGACTCCCGGCTGGCCGCTGCCCTCATGGGCGTGCAGTCGGTCAAGGCCGTGGAGGTCGGCGACGGGCTGGCCACCGCCCGCCGCCGCGGCTCGGTGGCCCACGACGAGATCGTGCTCGCCGACGGTCGCGTCCAGCGGCTCTCCGACCGGGCCGGCGGCATCGAGGGCGGCATGACCAACGGCGAGGTGCTGCGGGTCCGCGCCGCGATGAAGCCCATCTCGACCGTGCCGCGCGCGCTGGCCACCATCGACGTGGCCACCGGCGAGCCTGCGGTCGCGATCAACCAGCGCAGCGACGCCTGCGCGGTGCCCCGCGGCACCGTGGTCATGGAGGCGATGGTCGCGCTCGTCCTCGCCGACGCCGCCCTGGAGAAGTTCGGCGGCGACTCCCTGCCCGAGACCCGGCGCAATGCGCGGGGCTACCTCGACTCCCTGGTGGTCCGGTGAGCCGCCCCGTCGTCGTCCTCGTCGGGCCGCCGTCGTCGGGCAAGACGACCGTCGGCACCGCGCTGGCCGACCGGCTCGGGCTGCCGTTCCGCGACACCGACGCCGACGTCGCGGCCGCCGCGGGCCAGCCGGTCGCCGACCTCTTCGTCGAGCACGGGGAACCGCACTTCCGCGCCCTCGAGGAGCAGGCCGTCGCGGCCGCGCTGGACGAGCACGACGGCGTCCTGGCCCTCGGCGGCGGGGCGGTGCTCAGCGCCGCCACCCGCGAGCGGCTGGTCGGCTACGCGCGCGCCGGCGGAACCGTCGTCTGGCTGGACGTCGACCTCGCCTCGGCCGCCGAGCGGGTCGGGCTGGACCGCAGCCGCCCGGTGCTCGGCCTCAACCCGCGGGCCACGCTGCGTGCCCTCCTGGCCGGGCGCGCCCCGCTGTACGCCGAGGTCGCCACCGTGACGGTGACCACCGGCGGCCGGGAGCCCGGCGAGGTGGTCGCCGAGGTGGCCGCCGCCCTCCCCGAGCGGGCCACGCCGTGAGGCGGGTGACCGTCCGCGGGGACCGGCACTACGACGTCGTCATCGGGTCGGGGGCCCAGCACGAGATCGGCCTGGTGCTGGCCGGCACCGCCCGCGCGGCCGTCGTCCACCCGCGGCCGCTGGCCGGGCTGGCCGGCGCGGTGGTGGAGGGGCTGCAGACCGCCGGGGTGGCGGCCGAGGCCGTCGTCGTCCCCGACGGGGAGGCGGCCAAGACCGCCGAGGTCGCCGCCGGCGTGTGGGAGGAGCTCGGCCGGCTCGGGCTCACCCGCTCCGACGCGGTGGTCGGCGTGGGCGGGGGCGCGGTCACCGACCTCGCCGGCTTCGTGGCCGCCACCTGGACCCGCGGTGTGCGGGTCGTGCAGGTGCCGACGAGCGTGCTCGGCATGGTGGACGCCGCGGTGGGCGGCAAGACCGGCATCAACACCGGCGCCGGCAAGAACCTCGTCGGCGCCTTCCACCCGCCGGTCGCCGTCCTCGCCGACACCGACGTCCTGGCCGGGCTGCCCGAGGCGGAGTTCCGCTCCGGGATGGCCGAGGTGGTCAAGTGCGGCTTTATCGCCGACGGCACGATCCTCGGCCTGCTCGAGGCCGACCCGGCCGGCCGCCGCGACACCGAGGAGCTCATCGAGCGCGCGGTGCGGGTCAAGGCCGACGCGGTGGGGGAGGACCTCTACGACACCGGCGTCCGCGAGTTCCTCAACTACGGGCACACCCTGGCCCACGCCATCGAGCGGGTGGAGGACTTCGGCTGGCGGCACGGCGAGGCGGTCGCCGTCGGGATGCGCTTCGCCGCCGAGCTCGCCGGACAGGCCGGCCTGCTCACCCGCGACGAGGTCGACCGGCACTCCCGGCTGATCGCCGCAATGGGTCTGCCGACCCGCTACACCGGTGACTGGGACCGCATCCAGTCGGTCATGCGGGTGGACAAGAAGGCCCGCGGCGCCTCCCTGCGGTTCGTCGTCCTGGACGGCATCGGCAACCCGCGCATCCTCGCCGACCCCGACCAGGCCTGGCTGGACGCCGCGTGGGCGGCGGTGTGTGGGGGGACTGCGTGACCATCCAGGTGCTCAACGGGGCCAACCTCGGCCGGCTCGGGACGCGAGAGCCCTCGACGTACGGGTCGACGACCCACGCCGAGCTCGTCGACCTGATCGCCGGGGCGGCCGACGAGCTGGGCCTGGAGGTGCAGGTCCGCCAGACCGACGACGAGGGCGAGCTGCTGCGCTGGGTGCACGCCGCGGCCGACGCCGGCGACCCGGTGGTGATCAACCCCGGGGGCTGGTCGCACACCTCGGTGGTGCTGCACGACGCCCTGGCGATGCTCACCGCGCCGCTGGTCGAGGTGCACATCAGCAACATCCACCGGCGCGAGGAGTTCCGGCACCACTCCTACGTCTCCCGCGTCGCCGACGGGGTGATCGCCGGGCTCGGGGTGCAGGGGTACGTCCTCGCCCTGCGCTGGCTGGCCGATCGGGGGGCGTCGTGAGGCGACAGGGAGTGAGCATCGCAGCGAGGTCACGGAGCCGACAGGGAGTGAGCATCGCAGCGAGCTCTGCGAGCGAGGAGCGGAGCGACCGCGGAGCCGAACGGAGGGCATGGTGAGGTACGCGGAGCGCCGGGAGCGGCTGCGGGCGACGGCGACCGAGAGGGAGCTGGACGCCGTCCTGGTGACCAACCTGCTCAACGTGCGCTACCTGACCGGCTTCACCGGCTCGAACGGGGCGCTGCTGCTGCGCACCGACGGCACCGACGTCTTCGGCACCGACGGCCGCTACACCACCCAGGCCGGCACGCAGGTGCCCGACATCGAGCTGCTCGTCGACCGCGCGACCGTGACGGCCCTGGCACGGGAGGCGGTGGGCCGGGGCGCCGGGCGGATCGGCTACGAGAGCCATCACCTGACCGTCGACGGCCTGCGCGCCCTGGAGTCGGTGCTCGCCGACGCCGCCGCGGGTGGGACCGTGGCCGAGCTGACCAGCGTGCAGCGGGCGGTCGAGGCCCTGCGCGTGGTCAAGGACGACGACGAGGTCGACGCACTGCGCCGGGCCTGCGCGGTCGCCGACGCCGCGCTGGCCGAGCTGGCCGCCGAAGGGGCGCTGCGGCCGGGGCGCACCGAGCTGCAGGTCGGCCGCGAACTCGACGCCCGGATGCTGGCGATGGGCGCCGAGGCGCCGTCCTTCGAGACGATCGTGGCCACCGGTGCCAACTCCGCCGTCCCGCACCACCGGCCCGACTCCACCGAGCTGCGGGCCGGCGACTTCCTCAAGCTGGACTTCGGCGCGACCGTCGACGGCTACCACTCCGACATGACCCGCACGCTGGTGCTCGGCGAGGCCGCCGACTGGCAGCGCGAGGTGTACGAGCTGGTGGCCGCCGCCCAGGCCGCCGGCCGGGCGGCGCTGGGCGTCGGCGCGGACGTGGTCGCCGTCGATGCGGCCGCCCGCGACGTCATCGCCGCCGCCGGCCACGGCGGGCACTTTCCGCACGGCCTGGGCCACGGGGTGGGCCTGGAGATCCACGAGGCGCCGGGCATCGGTCAGCTGGGCGCGGGTACGCTGGCCGCCGGCATGGCCGTCACCGTGGAGCCGGGCGTCTACCTGCCCGGCCACGGCGGTGTCCGGATCGAGGACACGCTGATCGTCACGGACGACGAGCCCGAGTTGTTGACCCTCACGAGCAAGGAACTGCTGGTCCTCTAGATGGCTACCACCAACGACCTCAAGAACGGCCTGGTCCTCAACCTCGACGGCCAGCTCTGGACCGTCACCGATTTCCAGCACGTCAAGCCGGGCAAGGGTGGCGCCTTCGTCCGCACGACGCTGAAGAACGTGCTCTCGGGCAAGGTGGTCGACAAGACCTTCAACGCCGGCACCAAGGTGGACACCGCCACCGTCGACAAGCGGTCGATGACCTATCTGTACAAGGACGGCACCGACTTCGTCTTCATGGACGGCGAGACCTACGACCAGATCCACGTGCCGACCGAGACCGTCGGCGGGGGAGCGGACTACCTGCTCGAGAACACCGAGGTCGTCGTCGCCGTCCACGAGGGCACCCCGCTCTACGTGGAGCTCCCGGTGACCCTCGAGCTCGTCGTCGAGCACACCGACCCGGGCCTGCAGGGCGACCGATCCACCGGCGGCACCAAGCCCGCGACGCTGGAGACCGGCGCGCAGATCCAGGTGCCGTTGTTCGTCAACACCGGCGACAAGCTCAAGGTCGACACCCGCGACGGCCGGTACCTCGGCCGCGCCAACTGACGCTCCGGTCCATGGCTGCCCGCAGCAAGGCGCGCAAGCGCGCCGTCGACGTCCTCTACGAGGCCGACGTCCGCGGCAGCGAGCCGCTGGAGCTGCTCCGCGAGCGGGTGATCCTGGCCTCCCCGCCGATCCCCGACCACGCCGTCCGGTTGGTCGAGGGCGTGGCGGAGCACTCCGCCCGGATCGACGAGCTGATCGACCGGCACGCGCACGGCTGGTCGATCGACCGGCTGCCCGACGTCGACCGCGCGATCCTGCGGATGGCCGTCTTCGAGCTGCTGTGGGTCGAGGACGTCCCCGACGCCGTCGTCATCGACGAGGCCGTCGAGCTGGCCCGGTCGCTGTCCACCGATCATTCGCCGGCCTACGTCAACGGCGTCCTGGGCGCGATCCTCGACGCCGAGGTGCCGACCAGCTGAAGAAGGACCCCGTCCTCCCCGCCCTTCGCAGGCTCAGGGCGGTGTCCGGGACGGGGCCGGAACGCTCGAGAGCCCACTCCGACGACCGGAGTGGGCCCTCGGTATTCAGTGAACGTCGCGGCGGGCGAAGAGGACGACGCCGAGGACGACGGCCGCCACGGCCACCGCACCGAGGACCAGGCCGCCCTGCAGGTTGCTCACCAGGACCTCCCGGGTCTCGCCGACGATGCTGCCCGTCGCCGGATCGATCGTCTCCTCGAAGATGAACACGATGTGCCCGCCCGGGCTCAGCAGCCCTGCGGCGCTGCTGGTCAGCAGCCAGGGCTGCCAGGCCGGGCGCAGCACCGCGGCGGCGATCTCGACGACGGCGAAGTAGACGAACCCGATGCCCAGCGCCGCCCCGGTGTTGCGCACCAGGGAGGTCAGGCCGAACCCGCCGATCGCGGCCAGGACGGTGAGCAGCACGCCGCGCGCCTGGGTGCCGAACAGCTGGCCCCAGAAACCGTCCGGGACGCCGCGGCCGTCGCCCGCCGTCGCGTCGAGGACGACCACCGTGGCCAGCCACGCGGCCTGGAGCCCGACAGCGAGCACCAAGGCGCCGAGGACCAGCACCGCCAGCTTCACGGCCATGACGCGCACCCGGCGGGGCTCCCAGAACAGGAGGGACACCAGCGACCGGGTGGACCACTCCGCACCGATCCAGGTGGCGCCCAGCAGGAAGGCCAGCGCCGCACCGGCCACGGCCGAGCCGAGCACTCCCGGGACGGCGTCCTGCGCGAGGGAGAACGGCGGGTCGCTGAGGAACATGCCGAGGTCGAAATCGGCGGTAGTCACCGGGGGTCCGCAAGCTTCCTCGACCGTGATGTCGGGCGGCAGGTCGGTCGGCGGATTCGCCAGGCAGTCCCGGCGGAACTGCTCGTTCTCGACCACCATGCGGTCGATCTCCGCCTGCGCGGCGGCCAGCTCGGCCTCCGTCGGCATCCCGAAGCTGGTCAGGCCGACCACGGTCTCGACCAGCGCGCCCAGCACCGCCAGGCCGAAGATCACTTGGACGAACCGCCGGGCGCGGAACCGGTGCAGCTCGGCGCGCAGGAGGCTGCCCGTGCGGGCCGTGGCGGGCCGCTCCTCCGGGCGGGCGGACGGTGGCTCGACGACGGTGCTCATACCGGCTCCCCGGTGATCGCGAGGAAAGCGGTCTCGAGATCGGCGTGCACCGGGGTGAGCTCCTCCAGGTAGTGCCCGTGGGCGGCCAACAGGCGGGTGATCTCGCCGGGCGCGGGCACGCCGTGGAGCGCCAGCGCCGGCCCGCGGGCGTCGTCGAAGGGGGAGAAGGCGACGCCGGCCGTGGCCAGCACCGCGGCGGCCGACTCGCGGTCGGGCACGCGGATCACGACGTCGTTCGTCGCGCGCCCGGCCAGCACCTCGCTCACCGGACCGGAGGCCACGCGACGGCCGCGGGTCAGGATGGTGACCGAATCGGCCACCTGCTGGATCTCGGCGAGCAGGTGGGAGGAGAGCAGCACGGTGGTGTGCCCGTCGCGGCCGAGGCGGCGGATCAGCTCGCGGACGTCGCGGATGCCGGCCGGGTCCAGCCCGTTGCTCGGCTCGTCGAGGATCAGCAGCCGGGGCCGTTTGAGCAACGCCGCGGCGATGCCCAGCCGCTGCTTCATCCCGAGCGAGTAGCCCTTGAACCGGTCGCCGGCCCGCTCGCGCAGGTCGACGGTCTCGAGGCACTCCTCGACCCGGCTGCGGGGCACGCCAGCGACCTCGGCCAGCAGCTGCAGGTTGCGGCGGCCGGAGAAGGTGGGGAAGAACAGCGGGGTCTCGACCAGCGCGCCGACGCCCCCGACCACCTCCGGGAGAGCCTCGGGCACCGGGCGGTCGAAGATCCGCGCCGTCCCCGAGTCGGCGGAGACCAGGCCGAGCAGCACCCGGATCGACGTCGTCTTGCCGGAGCCGTTGGGGCCGAGGAACCCGTGGACGCCGCCGGACTCGACCAGCAGGTCGAGATCGTCGAGCGCCTTCTGCGGAGGGCGCCCGCGACGACCGCGGTACGTCTTGGTCACCGCCTCCATGACCACTGCCGGCATGGCGCCTCTCCTGGGGACGGTGGGATCAGGGCTGCACCGTGGCACACGGCCGTGGTTCTGCACAGGAGGCGCCGATACGGACAGATCGCGTCGCAAGTACCGGCGTCGCGACAGCGCAACGGTCCCCTGTCGGCAGCTGCCACAGGGAACCGTTGTCCGAGGAGCTACTCCTTCGCGGGGCCCTGGCGGTCCGTCTTCGCGTTCGAGACAGACGGGGCATCCGATGGACGAGCCCCTCCCGGCCCCGGACCGGGACGCACCCGTGGGAGCTGTCCGACCGGTCGTTCAGGACTCGGGTAACCGCCGCGCTTCTGGAAGTCCGACGAGCTGGGCTCCCGTGTCCCGGGCCGAGGCAGGCTCTTGTCCCGGCGGCTCATGCGGTCTCCTCGAACTCGAGGTACTCGATCTCGTCCCAGCGTAGGAGAAGCCCAGGCGCTCCGTCAGGCCGCAGCGGACGTGCGTCGTCGTCGAGCTCGAAAGCACCTGAGACAGGGTCGACGATCAACTGCTCACTCGAGAAGAGGTCCCCCGCTTCCGGGAAGCCGGATGCGTAGGACTGGAGTCCAGCGGACGTCGTGCCATAGATGCCAGCCAACCAGCTACCTGACTTGAGCCGGACGCGGACGATGCCGGGGCGGTTCTGTCTCCAGAGATGGTCCCACGCGCGTGGCTCTGGGGACGAGCCCGTCAGCAGCCGCACCCACCGCCATCGCTGTTTCTGCCCGTAGCCGACCAGACTGCCGGCAACTGTCGGCAGGACGACGTAGGCGAGGGCGATGATCTGCACCAAGAGCCACGGGACGTCGCCCTCGCCGAGGCGACCGGATGCGACATACCCGCGGTAGAGCCAGAATTCCACACCCGAGAAGACGGCCTGGAACACCGCCGAGGCTGCGAGGAAGCGGATGAGTCGGTCGCCGAGTGAGGCGCCAAAGGATCCGGCAACCCGCTCGAGCGCGAAGGTGTACGCAGCTCCCGGCAGCAGGAAGAGCAGTGCCACCGCCAGCGCCTGGAACGTGGAGATCACATTGCCAACTGATCATGCACCTCTGACGATCCATGTCCCGGAGCAGGAGAGCCGCTCGAGGCTGCCGAGAGATCAGCGCGGGCTGCGGCGGCGCTCCCAGTTCGGGTTGACCTCGTCCTCGTCCTCGTCGCCACCGAAGCCGACGACGCTCTCCATGCCGGGGGAGAGGACGCCCCACTCGATGAGCCGGCTGGTGAGCTCGTCGGGGCTCATGTCGTAGATGATCGCCAGCGACTTGAGGTCCTCGGCGCGGATGGAGAGGACCTTGCCGTTGTAGTCGTGCCGCTGCGCCTGGATGGTGGAGGCGTAGCGCGCCAGCGGGCCGGCCTCGTCGGCGGGCAGCGAGCCCAACGACTCGAGGTTGAGCACGATCTTCGTGGTCGAGGTGACCGCCGAGCTGGGCCGCGGGTCAGGGAGCAGCTCGGACACCGGGACGCCGTAGAAGACGGCGAGCTCGGAGAGCCGCTGCACCGTCACGGCGCGGTCGCCGCGCTCGTAGGAGCCGACGACCACGGCCTTCCAGCGGCCGTGGGACTTGTCCTCGACTCCCTGGAGCGAGAGCCCCTGCTGGTTGCGGATGGCGCGGAGCCGGGCACCGAGGGCCCGTGAGTAGTCGGTGCTCATCGCGTCTGCTCACTGTCCGTCGTCGGGGGCGGGTTGTCGTCACGGAGCGTACTGGTCGAGCGGGATCGGCGACACCAGGACACTCCTCCGGGTCAGAAGGCCCGACCGTGCCGCCCGCTGGCGCGGCGCGGGTCACATGCGGTCGTGCAGTACCGTCGTCGCCGGTCCGACCACTCCTTTAACGACCCGTCCCGTGAGGCGGGGAAGGAGGCCTGATGGCCAGCTCGCCCGAGCCTGCCCGCGGTGACGCACCGTCGCCGTCCGCACTGCTCTCCGCCGCCGACGTCACCCGCGTCGTCGACCGGATGTCCCACCAGCTCATCGAGCGCGCGGCCGCTTCCGGGCACGCCGCCGCGTCCGACGGCGGCCTCGCCGACCTGGTGCTCGTCGGCATCCCGACCCGCGGCGCCCCGCTGGCCCGCCGGCTCGCCGCCCGGATCGAGGCCTTCGCCGGCAGCCCCATCGACGTCGGCACCGTCGACATCACCCTCTACCGCGACGACCTGCGCATGCGCGGCGTCCGAACGCTGGAGGAGACGGTGCTGCCCGAGAGGGGCATCGACGGCCGGCTCGTCGTCCTGGTGGACGACGTCCTGTACTCCGGCCGGTCGGTGCGCGCGGCGCTCGACGCGCTGCGCGACCTCGGCCGTCCGCGCGCGGTGCAGCTGGCGGTGCTCGTCGACCGCGGCCACCGGGAGCTGCCGATCCGCGCCGACTACGTGGGCAAGAACCTGCCGACGTCCCGCAGCCAGTCGGTGAAGGTGCGGCTGGCCGAGGTGGACGGCGTCGACGAGGTCCTCGTGACGGAGGGGCCGGCGTGAGGCGACAGGGAGTGGGCATCGCGGCGAGGTCACGGAGCCGACAGGAAGTGAGCATCGCAGCGAGCTCTGCGAGCGAGGAGCGGAGCGACCGCGGAGCCGAACAGGGGATCACAGCGTGAAGCGGCACCTGCTGGAGTCCGCGGACCTCGACCGCGCCGACGCCACCCTGGTCCTGGACACCGCCGCCCAGATCGACGCCGCGCTGGCCGGCCGCGAGGTGAAGAAGCTGCCGACCCTGCGCGGCCGCACGGTGGTCAACCTCTTCTTCGAGGACTCCACCCGCACCCGGATCAGCTTCGAGCTGGCCGCCAAGCGTCTCTCCGCCGACGTCATCAACTTCTCGGCGAAGGGCAGCAGCGTCTCCAAGGGGGAGAGCCTCAAGGACACCGCGCTGACGCTGGAGGCGATGGGCAGCGACGCCATCGTCGTCCGCCACCACGCCTCGGGGGCGCCGCACCGGCTGGCCACCTGGGTGCGCGGCAGCGTCGTCAACGCCGGTGACGGCACCCACGAGCACCCCACCCAGGCGCTGCTCGACGCCTACACGATCCGGCAGCGGCTCGGCCGGCTCGAGGGCGTGCGCGTCGCGATCGTCGGCGACGTCCTGCACAGCCGGGTGGCCCGCTCCAACGTGCGGCTGCTGGCCACGCTCGGCGCCGAGGTCACCCTGGTCGCCCCGCCGACGCTGCTGCCGGTGGGCGTCGGCAGCTGGCCGGCCGAGGTCTCCTACGACCTGGACGCCGTCCTGCCCAAGGCCGACGTGGTGATGATGCTGCGGGTCCAGGCCGAGCGGATGAACGCCTCGTTCTTCCCCAGCGCCCGCGAGTACAGCCGCCGCTACGGCCTCGACGCGCGCCGGATGGGAGCCCTGGGGGACGAGGCGATCGTCATGCACCCGGGCCCGATGAACCGCGGCATGGAGATCGCCGCCGAGGTGGCCGACTCCGTCCGCTCGACGATCGTCGAGCAGGTCGGCAACGGGGTCTCCGTGCGCATGGCCGTGCTGTACCTGCTGCTCGGAGGGAACGAGCCTGCATGAGCTACCTGATCAAGGGCGCGCGCCCCTACGGCGAGGACGCCGCCGACATCCTCGTGGAGGACGGCCGGATCGCCGCGGTCGGCGAGTCGCTGTCGGCGGCCGGCGCCGAGGTGGTCGACGGCGCCGGGCTGGTCGCGCTGCCCGGACTGGTCGACCTGCACACCCACCTGCGCGAGCCCGGCCGGGAGGACGCCGAGACGGTGGAGACCGGCAGCCGCGCCGCGGCGCTGGGCGGCTACACCGCGGTGCACGCCATGGCCAACACCGACCCGGTCGCCGACACCGCCGGCGTTGTGGAGCAGGTGTGGCGGCTCGGCCGGGACGCCGGGCTGGTCGACGTCGTCCCGGTCGGCGCGGTCACCGTGGGGCTGCGCGGCGAGCGGCTGGCCGAGCTCGGCGCGATGGCCGACTCCGCGGCGCGGGTGCGGGTCTTCTCCGACGACGGGCACTGCGTCAGCGACCCGGCCCTCATGCGGCGGGCGCTGGAGTACGTCAAGGCGCTGGACGGCGTCGTCGCCCAGCACGCGGAGGAGCCCCGGCTGACCGCCGGTGCCCAGATGCACGAGGGCGACCGCTCGGCGCGGCTGGGGCTCACCGGCTGGCCGGCCGCGGCCGAGGAGGCGATCATCGCCCGCGACGTGCTGCTCGCCGGGCACGTCGGCGCGCGGCTGCACGTCTGTCACGTGTCGACGTCGGGGTCGGTGGAGATCCTCCGCTGGGCCAAGGGCCGCGGCGTCCAGGTGACCGCCGAGGTGACCCCCCACCACCTGCTGCTCACCGACGAGTGCGCGGAGAGCTACGACCCGGTGTTCAAGGTGAACCCGCCGCTCCGGACCGACGCCGACGTCGAGGCGCTGCGGGTCGGTCTGGCCGAGGGCGTCATCGACGCGGTCGCCACCGACCACGCGCCGCACGCGGTCGAGGACAAGGAGACCGAGTGGGCCAGCGCCCGGCCCGGGATGCTCGGCCTGGAGCAGGCGCTGTCGGTGGTTGTCGCGACGATGGTCGAGACGGGCCTGCTCGACTGGCGCGGCGTCGCCGACCGGATGTCGGCGCGCCCGGCCGCCATCGGCCGGCTCGACGGTCACGGCCGCCGGCTCGCACCGGGTGAGCCCGCCAACCTGCTGCTGCTGGACCCCGGCACGCGCGCGGCCGTCGACCCCGCCGCGCTGGCCAGCCGCAGCCGCAACAGCCCGTATGCCGGCCGGGAGCTCCCCGGCCGGGTGGTCGCGACGTTCCTGCGGGGCGAGGCGACCGTGCTCGACGGAAAGGCAACACGGTGACCAAGCCGCCCCTCTCCCGCGAGATCTGCACACTCGTGGGTTTCGCCGGGCTGAGAGCCCCGAGTGTGCAGATCTCGCGGACGAGGATGGAGGACAAGTGACAGACGCGATCCTCGTCCTGGAGGACGGGCGCACGTTCCGGGGCGAGGCCTACGGCGCGGTCGGGACGACGGTCGGCGAGGCGGTGTTCGCCACCGGGATGACCGGCTACCAGGAGACGCTGACCGACCCCAGCTACGCCGGGCAGATCGTCACCATGACCGCGCCGCACATCGGCAACACCGGGGTCAACGGCGAGGACGACGAGAGCCGCCGCATGTGGGTGGCCGGCTTCGTCGTCCGCGACCCCGCCCGCCGCCCGGCGAACTGGCGGGCCACCGGCAGCCTGGACGACGAGCTCGTGGCCCAGGGCGTCGTCGGCATCAGCGGGATCGACACCCGCGCGCTGACCCGGCACCTGCGCGAGCGCGGCGCCATGCGGGCCGGCATCAGCAGCGGGGGCCTGTCGGCCGAGGAGCTGCTGACCCGGGTGCGCGCGGCGGAGAGCATGACCGGCGCCGACCTCGCGCCGGCCGTCACCGCGAACGACCCCTACGTCGTCCCGGCGGTGGGGGAGCGGCGGTTCACCATCGCCGCGCTCGACCTCGGCATCAAGACCGCCACCCCGAAGGCCCTGGCCGCCCTCGGCGTGGAGACCCACGTGCTGCCCGCGACCGCCACCGCCGAGGATCTGCTCGCCGCCGGGCCCGACGGCGTCTTCCTCTCCAACGGCCCGGGCGACCCGGCCGCCGCCGACTACGCGGTCGAGGCGGTGCGCGGGGTGCTCGACGCCGGCCGCCCGCTGTTCGGCATCTGCTTCGGCAACCAGATCCTCGGCCGCGCGCTGGACCTGGGCACCTACAAGCTGCGCTTCGGCCACCGCGGCCTCAACCAGCCGGTGCTCGACCGGGTCAGCGGCACGGTGCGGGTCACCAGCCACAACCACGGCTTCGCCGTCGACGCCCCGCTCGACCGGCCCACCGACACCCCCTACGGGCGGGTGGAGGTCAGCCACGTGGGCCTCAACGACGACGTGGTGGAGGGGCTGCGCTGCCTCGACGTCCCTGCGTTCAGCGTGCAGTTCCACCCCGAGGCCGCCGCCGGCCCGCACGACGCCGCGCCGCTGTTCGGCCGCTTCGTCGACCTCATGGAGACCGCCCGCACCGGGGACGCGCAGGCCGGGGGGCCGCCGCCGCAGGTCGAGCACAGCACAGCAGAGAAGAGCGCCTGATGGCAGAGGGACTGCACCACACGCACGACGTCAGCGGCCGATGCGACGGGGAAGAGGCCTGACCGTGGCAGCGGGGCGGCAGTCGGTGCACGACGTCAGTGGCCGACGGAACAGGGAAGAGGCCTGATCGTGCCGAGAAGGACAGACATCCACCACGTGATGGTGATCGGCTCCGGGCCGATCCTCATCGGCCAGGCCGCCGAGTTCGACTACTCCGGCACCCAGGCCTGCCGGGTGCTCAAGGCCGAGGGGTTGCGGGTCAGCCTGGTCAACAGCAACCCGGCCACGATCATGACCGATCCGGAGATCGCCGACGCCACCTACGTGGAGCCGCTGACGCCGGAGTTCGTCGAGAAGGTCATCGCCAAGGAGCGCCCCGACGCGCTGCTGGCCACCCTCGGCGGGCAGACCGCGCTCAACATCGCCATCGGCCTGTACGAGAACGGCGTGCTGGAGAAGTACGGCGTCCGGCTGATCGGCGCCGACGTCGACGCGATCAACCGCGGCGAGGACCGGCAGCAGTTCAAGGACATCGTCCGCTCGATCGGGGCCGACGCACCCCGCTCGCGGGTGTGCTCCACCGTCGAGGAGGCGCTGGAGACCGCCGCCGAGGTCGGCTACCCGGTCGTCATCCGGCCCAGCTTCACCATGGGCGGGCTGGGCTCGGGCTTCGCCACCGACGAGGCGATGCTGCGCCGGATGGCCGGCCACGGCCTGGCCGACTCCCCGGTGTCCACCGTGCTCATCGAGGAGTCGGTGCTCGGCTGGAAGGAGTACGAGCTCGAGCTGATGCGCGACCGCAGCGACAACGTGGTCGTGATCTGCTCGATCGAGAACGTCGACGCGATGGGGGTGCACACCGGTGACTCGGTGACCGTCGCGCCGGCGATGACGCTCACCGACCGCGAGTACCAGCGGATGCGCGACGTCGGCATCGCGGTGCTGCGCGAGGTCGGCGTCGACACCGGCGGCTGCAACATCCAGTTCGCGGTGAACCCGGCCGACGGCCGGCTGGTCGTCATCGAGATGAACCCCCGGGTCTCGCGGTCGAGCGCCCTGGCGTCGAAGGCCACCGGCTTCCCGATCGCCAAGATCGCCGCGAAGCTGGCCATCGGCTACACCCTCGACGAGATTCCCAACGACGTGACCGGTGTCACCCCGGCCGCCTTCGAGCCGACGCTGGACTACGTCGTCGTGAAGATCCCGCGGTTCGCGTTCGAGAAGTTCCCCGGCGCCGACCCGCGGCTGACCACCACGATGAAGAGCGTCGGCGAGGTCATGGCGATGGGCCGCAACTTCCCGGAGGCGCTGGGCAAGGCGATGCGGTCCACGGAGACCA
Source organism: Geodermatophilus sp. DF01-2 (assembly GCF_004571065.1). Lineage (GTDB taxonomy): Bacteria > Actinomycetota > Actinomycetes > Mycobacteriales > Geodermatophilaceae > Geodermatophilus. The sequence continues at coordinate 9,604 of NZ_SPQN01000063.1, read as the reverse complement.
AGGTCGCCGGCTTCTGGACCGGGGCGGACGACCAGCGCTCCGCCGAGGAGCTGCTCGAGGCCCTGCGCACGCCGGTCGACGGCCGGCTCTACGTCGCCGAGGCCGCGCTGCGCGCCGGGGCGACCGTCGAGCAGGTCGCCGGGGCCAGCGGGTTCGACCCGTGGTTCGTCGATCAGATCGCGCTGGTCGGCGAGGTCGGGGCCGAGGTCCGCGACGCGCCGTCCCTCACCGCGGAGCTGCTCCGCCGGGCCAAGCGGCACGGCCTGTCCGACCGGCAGATCGCCGCGCTGCGATCCGAGCTGGCGGGCGAGGACGGCGTCCGGACGCTGCGCCGGCGGCTGGGCGTCCGGCCGGTCTACAAGACCGTCGACACCTGCGCCGCCGAGTTCGCCGCCCGCACGCCGTACCACTACTCCTCCTACGACGAGGAGACCGAGGTCGAGCCGCGGGAGAAGCCGGCCGTGCTGATCCTGGGCTCCGGCCCCAACCGGATCGGGCAGGGCATCGAGTTCGACTACTCCTGCGTGCACGCGGTCATGGCGCTGCAGGACGCCGGCTACGAGGCGGTGATGGTCAACTGCAACCCCGAGACCGTCTCCACCGACTACGACACCGCCGACCGGCTGTACTTCGAGCCGCTGACCTTCGAGGACGTCCTCGAGGTGGTCGAGGCCGAGCGCGCCGCCGGCCCGGTCGCCGGGGTCATCTGCACCTTGGGCGGGCAGACCCCGCTGGGGCTGGCGCAGCGGCTCAAGGACGCCGGCGTCCCGGTGCTCGGCACCGCCCCCGAGGCGATCGACGCCGCCGAGCACCGCGGCTCGTTCTCCCGGGTGCTGGCCGACACCGGGCTGCCGGCGCCCGCTCACGGCACGGCGACGGCCTTCGCCGAGGCGCGCGAGATCGCCGCGCGGATCGGTTACCCCGTGCTCGTCCGGCCCTCCTACGTGCTCGGCGGCCGCGGCATGGAGATCGTCTACGACGACGCCACGCTCGAGGCCTACATCGCCAAGGCCACCGACGTCAGCCCCGAGCACCCGGTGCTGGTCGACCGCTTCCTCGAGGACGCCGTCGAGATCGACGTCGACGCGCTCTTCGACGGCTCCGAGCTCTACCTCGGCGGGGTCATGGAGCACATCGAGGAGGCCGGCATCCACTCCGGCGACTCGGCCTGCGCGCTGCCGCCGATCACGCTGGGCAGCGCCGACCTGGTGCGCATCCGGGCGGCGACGGAGAAGCTCGCGGCCCGGATCGGCGTGCGCGGGCTGGTGAACGTCCAGTACGCGATCAAGGACGACATCCTCTACGTGATCGAGGCCAACCCCCGGGCCAGCCGCACGGTGCCGTTCGTCTCCAAGGCCACCGCGGTGCAGCTGGCCAAGGCCGCGGCCCGGATTGCGGTCGGCGAGTCGATCGCCGAGCTGCGCGCGGCGGGCGTGCTGCCGGCGTCCGGCGACGGCGCCGACCTGCCCGAGGACGCCCCCATCGCGGTCAAGGAGGCGGTGCTGCCCTTCCACCGGTTCCGCACGGTCGAGGGGCACAACGTCGACACGGTGCTCGGCCCGGAGATGAAGTCCACCGGCGAGGTCATGGGCCTCGACACCGGTTTCGGGACGGCGTTCGCCAAGTCCCAGGCCGCGACCTACGGCTCGCTGCCCACCGAGGGCACGGTGTTCGTCTCGCTGGCCAACCGGGACAAGCGCTCGGCGATCTTCCCGGTCAAGCGGCTGGCCGACCTCGGCTTCCGCGTGCTGGCCACCGCCGGCACGGCGCAGGTGCTGCGTCGCAACGGGGTGGCCTGCGAGGTGGTCGGCAAGTTCAGCGACGGCCCGGGCAACGTCGTCGAGCGGATCACCGCCGGGGACGTCGACATCGTGGTCAACACGCCGTTCGGCTCGCCGGGCAACAGCGGGCCGCGGCTCGACGGCTACGAGATCCGCACGGCGGCGGTGAGCCAGGGCGTCCCGTGCATCACCACGGTGCAGGGGCTGGCCGCCGCGGTCCAGGCCGTGGAGGCGCTGCGCCGCGGGGACGTCGGCGTGCGCAGCCTGCAGGAGGTCCACGCGGCGCTGGCCGGGGGCACCCTCGGCGGGCCGAGCACCTTCGCCGGCACCTCCGCGTGACCGTGCCGCTCTCCCCACCGTCGCAGGCCGCGGCGCTCCGGCGAGTGCGGGACGACCTCGCCGGCCGCGGGCTGGTCGACGGCCTGCCCGCGGCGTTCCTCGCCGGCGTGACCCGCTTCGCGCGGCCGCCGCAGGCCGAACTCGACGCGCTGGCCGCAGCGGCCCGCGGGCTGGCGGACCGGCTCGCCGCAGGGCAGGCCGGTGACGAGGACGTCCCGCTGCTGACCCGGGTGCTGTTCTTCGCCGGCCACGCGGACGTGCTCGCCGCCGCCGGGGTGCCGACGCCGGCCTACGACGTCCTGGGCTCCTACCGGGACAACCTGGACCGGCCCGTCGGCCCGCGGCTGCCGGAGCGGCCCACCGCGGGCGGGCGGCGCTGGCGGGTGCTCGGGAGGGACGTCGGCTTCCCGATCGGCGTGCCCGCCTGCGTCCTGAACGGCGGCGAGGACTGGGTGGCGCACTTCGCGCGCAACGGCTACAGCGTGCTGACCTACAAGACCGTCCGCAGCCGCGCGCACCAGCCCAACCAGCAGCCCAACTGGGTGTTCGCGCAGCGGCAGGCGCAGAGCCTGCCGCCGGGCGCGGCCGCCGAGGTCATCGCCGACCCGTGGGACTGGGTCGCACCCGGCTCGCCCGCGGTCAGCACGGTCAACTCCTTCGGCGTCCCCTCCCTGACGCCGGAGGAGTGGATGGCCGACCTCGAGCGCTCCCTGGCGGTCCTCGGCGACGACCAGCTGCTGCTGGTCAGCGTGATGGGCGAGGACGCCGACGGTGAGGGAGCCGGGGCGTTGGTCGAGGACTTCACCCGGACCGCACGGATGGCGGAGGAGGCGGGTGCGCCCGTCGTCGAGCTCAACCTCTCCTGCCCCAACACGCTCGACCGCTCGGCGTCCGGCGTGAAGCCGCCGCTGTGCCTGGACGCCGACGCCACCGTCGCCGTCGTGGAGCGCGTGCGCCGGGCACTGGACGACCGCACCGGGCTGGTCGCCAAGCTCTCCTGGCTCGACGAGGAGCGGCTGGCCGCGCTGGTGCCGCGGCTGGCGCCGCTGGTCGACGGCGTCGCGGGGATCAACACCCTGCAGAGCCGGGTTCGCCGCAGCGACGGGTGGGCGACCTTTCCCGGCCGGGAGCTGGCGGGCTTGTCAGGGGCTGCCATTCGTGAGTCCGCTCTCGACTTCACCCGGCGGCTGGTCACGCTGCGCGAGGCCGCCGGCCGGCGCTTCGACGTCCTGGCGATGGGCGGGGTCACCGACCCGGCGTCGTTCGAGGCGCTGTTCGCCCTCGGCGCCGACGCGGTGCAGTCGGCCTCCGGCGCCTTCGCGAACCCGTACCTGGCCCGCGACTGCATCGCTGCGCTGGGGGAGACGCTGCCGCGCGCGCTGGAGCCGGCCCGGTGACGCTGCCGCCGACGACTCCGCCGTTCGGCCGGCGGCTCGCCGACGCCGTGGCCGCCCGGGGGCCGCTGTGCGTCGGCATCGACCCGCACGTGCCGCTGCTGGAGCGCTGGGGGCTGGCGGACAGCCCGGAGGGTCTGGCCCGGTTCACCGACGCGGTCGTCGACGCCCTCGCCGGCACCGTCGCCGTCCTCAAGCCGCAGCTGGCCTTCTACGAGCGGCACGGCTCGCGCGGCCTGGCCGTCCTCGAGGACGGCGTCGCCCGCGCCCGCGCCGCCGGGGCCCTCGTCCTGCTCGACGCCAAGCGCGGCGACATCGGCTCGACGATGGACGCCTACGCCGACACCCTGCACCCCGGCCACCCGCTCGCCGCCGACGCCCTGACGGTCAGCCCCTACCTCGGCCCGGGCGCGCTGCAGCCGGCCGTCGACACCGCCCGGCAGCACGGTGGCGGACTCTTCGTGCTGGCCCGCACCTCCAACCCGGACGCCGGCACGCTGCAGAACGCGGTCGCGGGGGAGCGGACCGTCGCGCAGGTCGTCGTCGACACCGTGCGCGGTTGGAACACCCCCGGCTGGGTCGTCGGCGACCCGCTGCCCGACCTCGGCTCCGTGCAGGACCGGGCGAGCCGGTCCGGGCCGGCGACCGGCTCCTTCGGCGTGGTCGTCGGCGCCACCCTGCGCGGCCTGGACGTCGACCTCGCCGGCCTCGGCGGCCCGGTGCTCGCCCCCGGGCTGGGCGCCCAGGGCGGCTCGGTCGCCGACCTGCGCCGGCTGTTCGGCCGGGACACCGCCGTCGTCCCCACCGTGTCGCGGGACGTGCTCGCCGCCGGCCCCGACCCGGCGGGCCTGCGGGCGGCCGCGGAGCGCTGGGCCGCGGAGCTGGCCCGGTGAGGAGGGCGGCCCGTGCGGAGCCGGCCGGTCCGGCCTCCCACCTGCGGGTTCACCGACCGGTCCGGCGTGTCGTACATGGCGTGTCGGGACGGGGTCTTCCGGGAGTCGCACCGGTGTCCGTGGACGACGACCGTCGTTGACCTGCGTGGATGACCGTCCGTCATCGCGGTGGGCGACGCAGTGTGACCGTAAGCTCACCGAAAGCGGGAAACCCACGGTTCGGACGGGCGTGACCTGCGCATATAGCGAGAGCTAGGTTGGCCGACAGGCTCAGCAGTGAGCTCTGCCCCCGACACAGCCCGAGCCCCCGCCGGTCGAGCCGATGGCCGGCGACGACAGATTGGGTCGCACCATGCCCCTCCCTGACCTGTCCCCCGAACAGCGCGCCGCCGCTCTCGAGAAGGCGGCGGCCGCCCGCAAGACCCGCGCCGAGTTGCGTGAACGGCTCAAGAGCAAGGGCGCCACGGTCGGTGACGTCCTGCGCCAGGGCGAGACCGACGAGGTGATCGGCAAGATGCGGGTCTCCGCGGTCCTGGAGTCCCTGCCCGGTGTGGGCAAGGCCCGGGCTGCGAAGATCATGGAGCGGCTCGAGATCTCCCCGACCCGCCGGGTGCGCGGTCTGGGTGCCAACCAGCGCAGGGCCCTCGAGAACGAGTTCGGCGGCGAGAAGGTCGCGGCCGAGCAGGTCCCCGTCGAGGGCTGACCCGCACGACGAGGCACCCGGAGGTCGAGGACGACGAGTGGTACCTGCTGCCGAGGAGCACACCCCGGCACGGCTGACCGTGCTCTCCGGCCCCTCCGGGGTCGGCAAGGGCACGGTCGTGGCGGAGGTCCGGCGCCGGTACCCGGAGGTGTGGGTCTCGGTGTCGGCCACCACCCGCCGTCCCCGTCCCGGTGAGGTCGACGGGGTCCACTACCACTTCGTCGACGACGTCGAGTTCGACCGGTTGATCGCCGAGGACGGCTTGATCGAGTGGGCCGAGTACGCCGGTAACCGCTACGGCACGCCGGCCGCACCGGTGCGCGATCGCCTCGCCATCGGGGCGCCGGCGCTGCTGGAGATCGAGCTCCAGGGCGCTCGCCAGGTCCGGGCCCGCGACGCCGGCGCCCAGTTGGTCTTCCTGGCCCCGCCGTCGTGGGCCGAGCTGGTCAGCCGCCTCGCCGGGCGGGGCTCCGAGCCGCCGGCCGTCCAGGAGCGGCGGCTGGCGATCGCCCAGGCCGAGCTCGACGCCGCCGGGGAGTTCGACGTGGTGGTCGTCAACGACGACGTGGCTCGGGCTGCGGACGAGTTGGTAGGATTGCTGACTGCGCCGTCGCCCGGGTTCCTCCGGAGCAGTGGCGCCTCCGAGTGACGGGGCCCGGCGCCGCCGCCCGCCACCCCCGACTGACGAGCTGAGGAGCACGCCCGCCCGTGTCCGGAGTCGCACCCGCCCCCGAGGGCATCACCAACCCGCCGATCGACGAGCTGCTCGAGCGCACCAGCAGCAAGTACGGCCTGGTGATCTTCGCCGCCAAGCGCGCGCGCCAGATCAACGCCTACTACAGCCAGCTCTCGGAGGGTCTGCTGGAGTACGTCGGCCCGCTGGTCGACACCGCTCCCCAGGAGAAGCCGCTCTCGATCGCGCTGCGCGAGATCAACGAGGGGCTCCTGACCCACACCGCCGGCGACAACTAGACGACGGTCCCCGCTCTCGGCCTCCCTGCAGGGCCCCGGCCCCGTCCCGGGCACCGCCCCGAGCCTGCGAGGGGCGGGGAGGACGGGGTCCTTCTCCGAGTGGCGGGGGGCAGGGAGGTCCTTCGGCATGAGCCGGATCGTGCTCGGCGTCAGCGGGGGCGTGGCCGCCTACAAGGCCGCGCTGCTGGTGCGTGCGTTCACCGAGTCGGGGCACGACGTCCGGGTCGTCCCGACGCCGGCCGCGCTGCGCTTCGTCGGCGCGGCGACCTTCGAGGCGCTGTCGGGCAACCCGGTCACCACGGACGTCTGGGCCGACGTCGACGAGGTGGCCCACGTCCGCATCGGGCAGACCGCCGACCTGGTCGTCGTCGCACCGGCCACCGCCGACCTGCTCGCCCGCGCCGCGACCGGCCGGGCCGACGACCTGCTCACCGCCAGCCTGCTCACCGCGCACTGCCCGGTCGTGTTCGCCCCGGCCATGCACACCGAGATGTGGCTGCACCCGGCCACGCAGGACAACGTCGCCACCCTGCGCCGCCGCGGCGCGGTCGTGCTGCCGCCCGCCGTCGGCCGGCTCACCGGCCCGGACTCCGGCCCCGGCCGGCTGCCCGAGCCCGCCGACATCGCCGCGCTCGCCTCGGTCGTGCTCGCCGCCGGCCCGGCGGCCCTCGCCCCCGACCTCACCGGCCGTCGCGTCGTGGTCAGCGCGGGGGGCACCCGCGAGCCGCTCGACCCGGTCCGCTACCTCGGCAACCGCTCGTCGGGCCGGCAGGGCTGGGCGCTGGCCCGCGTCGCCGCCGCCCGCGGCGCCGAGGTCGTGCTCGTCGCGGCCAACGTGGAGCTGCCCGCGCCCTTCGGCGTCCGCGTCGCCCCGGTGGGCACGGCCGAGGAGCTGCGGACGGCGGTGGTGGCGGAGTCGGCGGAGGCAGACGTGGTCGTCATGACCGCCGCGGTGGCCGACTTCCGGCCCGCGTCGGTCGCCGCCACCAAGCTGAAGAAGGACAGCGCCGCCGAGCCCGACGCCGTCCCGCTGGTGCGCAATCCCGACGTCCTCGCCGAGCTGGTCACCAAGCGGCCGGCCGGGCAGCTCGTCGTCGGCTTCGCCGCCGAGACGGGGGACGACGACGCGGACGTCCTCACCCACGCCCGTGCCAAGCTCGCCCGCAAGGGCTGTGACCTGCTCGTGGTGAACGACGTCTCCGGCGGCCGGGTGTTCGGCCGGCCGGACAACGCCGCCGTCGTCCTCGCCGCCGACGGCACGGCCACCGAGCTGGCCGAGGGCAGCAAGGACGCGGTGGCCGCCGGCATCTGGGACGCCGTCACCCCGCGGCTGCCCTGAGCCGGCGGGGACACGCACGGCGCGCCGCCGGCCCTCGCCGGTAACGTGCCACCCGACGCCTGCCCGACCCGGCAGGCCCGATCAGTCCCCGACCCTAGGAGTCCCGAGTGCCACGCCGCCTCTTCACGTCCGAGTCGGTGACCGAGGGCCACCCGGACAAGATCGCCGACCAGATCAGCGACTCGATCCTCGACGCGATGCTCGCGCAGGATCCGCACAGCCGGGTGGCGGTCGAGACGCTGATCACCACCGGCCAGGTCCACATCGCCGGCGAGGTCACCACCGCCGGCTACGTCGACATCGCCGACATCGTCCGGCAGACGATCCTCCGGATCGGTTACGACTCCTCGCGCAAGGGCTTCGACGGCGCCTCCTGCGGGGTGAGCGTCTCGATCGGCTCGCAGTCGCCGGACATCGCCCAGGGCGTCGACACCGCCTACGAATCGCGCACCCAGGCGGAGCTGCACCAGCAGACCGAGGCGACCGAGGACGTCATCGCCCGCCAGGGGGCCGGCGACCAGGGCCTGATGTTCGGCTACGCCACCGACGAGACCCCCGAGCTCATGCCGCTGCCCATCGCCCTGGCGCACCGGCTCTCGCGTCGGCTGTCGGCGGTCCGCAAGGACGGGTCGGTGCCCTACCTGCGGCCCGACGGCAAGACCCAGGTCACCGTGGCCTACGAGGACGACCGGCCGGTCGGCGTCGACACCGTGGTCGTCTCCTCCCAGCACGCCGAGGACATCTCGATCGAGCAGCTGCTCACCCCGGACGTGCAGGAACTGGTGGTCGAGCCCGAGCTCGCCGCCCTCGGCCTGCCCACCAGCGGCTACCGGCTGCTGGTCAACCCGACCGGCAAGTTCGTCATCGGCGGCCCGATGGGCGACGCCGGACTGACCGGCCGCAAGATCATCGTCGACACCTACGGCGGCATGGCCCGGCACGGCGGCGGCGCCTTCTCCGGCAAGGACCCGTCCAAGGTCGACCGCTCCGGGGCCTACGCGATGCGCTGGGTGGCCAAGAACGTCGTCGCCGCCGGGCTCGCCCGCCGCTGCGAGGTCCAGGTCGCCTACGCGATCGGGACGGCGCACCCGGTCGGACTGTTCGTCGAGACGTTCGGCACCGGCACGGTCGCCGACGACGTGCTCGAGAAGGCGATCGGCGCGGTCTTCGACCTGCGCCCGGGTGCGATCGTGCGCGATCTGGACCTGCTGCGCCCGATCTACGCGCCGACGGCCGCGTACGGCCACTTCGGCCGCACCGACGTCGAGCTGCCGTGGGAGCGGCTGGACCGGGTCGACGCCCTGCGCTCGGCCGCGGGGGTCTGACGAAGGACCCCTCTGCCCCCACCGCTCGCAGGCTCGCGGTGGGTCCCTGCAGAGGGGCCGCCCGCCCTCCTCACCGCTCGCACGCCCGGGGGCGAGCCTCTGGACCGGGCCGGCGTCACCGGCGGACGGCGTGTCGCAGGATGGGACAGATGGTGTCGGGTGAGACGACGTGGTCGGTCGAGCAGGCCGTGGCCTACGGCGGACAGGTGCTGAGCGGCGAGCGGCTCCGTCTGCGTGGCCTGCGGGAGGACGACCTTCCCGACCTCGTGCGCTGGTGGCAGGATCCCGAGCTCGGCGTCCTCCAGAAGGGCTCCGTGTCCCCGCCGTCGGAGGCGGCCGCCCGCGAGCTGTTCACCCGGTGGAGCGCCAACCAGGACGGCGGGGCCGGGTTCAGCATCGAGACGCTTCCCACCGACGACCAGCCACCCACGTTGGTGGGTCACCTGAGCCTGTCCGACGTGCGGCCGAGGACCCGGTCGGCGACCTTCGCGATCGGACTCGGCCCCGCTCACCTGGGCCGGGGCTACGGGAGCGAGGCGACCCGGCTGGCCGTCCGCTACGGGTTCTGGGAGATGAACCTGCACCGCATCCAACTCGTCGCGTTCGCCTTCAACCAGCGCGCCGTGGCGGCCTACCGGAGCGCCGGTTTCCGGGAGGAGGGCCGTCGCCGTGACGCGCTCTTCCACGACGGCCGCTATCACGACGAGGTCCTGATGAGCGTGCTGTCGACGGACTGACCAACCTATGAGGTCGAAGTCAAGTCGGGCTTGGAGCGTTCTTGGGTAAGGGTGATCGGCTCGCCGGTGTCCGGTCGAGCTGATCTTGACGTTGGGGTTGTGTGCGCGTGCGTGTGGGCGG
>NZ_SPQN01000062.1 GCF_004571065.1 Geodermatophilus sp. DF01-2 | reverse complement strand
CCACCGTTCCCGGTCAGGCAACCGGCCCGCGAGCGCCCGACCACCGGCCTCCAGCACCCTGGGCCGAGCACGCCGCGCCTTCGGTCGCCCGGCCTCACCACAGGTCTCTGCGACAGGCTCGATCAGCTCAGCTGATCATCGCCTGGACCGCGGGCGGTCAGTGGGTCGCCAGCAGAGCGGCCTCGAGGGCGGCCGGCAGACCCGGCCGGGGTAGCCCGTGCGTCGGGGCGGGAACTCGTCGACGCGGCGCAGCCAGGCCCAGCCGCTCCCCCGCCGTCCAGCCGGTTCGTGGTCGGCGTAGGCCCTGCAGGGTCCCGCCGCGAGCTCGCGAGTGATGGGGGCAGGGGGACGCTCCTTCTTCACACCGCCCGGGTGTAGGGCAGGCCCGGGACCTGCGGGAGCGGAGTGGACCGGGCGGCGGCGAGCACCATCTGCGGTGAGCGGGGCAGCCCGCGACGGGTGCACAGCCGCAGCGCCCGCGCGCCGGTGATGACGTCGGTCTCCGGCGGGACGACGAGCAGGTCGGCGCGCTGCGTGCCGCCGGCCCAGGTCAGGCAGACGACCCCGGGATCCATGCTGCGGAAGCCGCCGGTGCGGACCACCCGTCCGCCGACGACCACCTTGCGCGGCGCCGGCGACCAGGCGTCCAGCGGATAGGTGAAGCGCTCGATCCGCAGGCCCCGCTTGTCCAGCGCAGCGACCAGTTCGGGGAGCTCGACGGCGAGGTCGCGGCTGCGCGGGAACCAGGCGCCGTCGAAGGCCTGCTCACCCGAGCCCACGTCGCTGCGCAGGCTGACGCGGACGTCGATACCGCCACGGTGCCCCTCGGCTGCCAGCGTGTGCCGGGTGGTCCTCATCAGCGTCGCGCCTCCTCGTCGATCCCCCGGGCCCCGATACACGGCCCCGAGGAGAACGTAGGCAGCCGGGGTGCCGGGTCCCGGTGAGCGTGTCGCGGGCGGGTCGGCGTCCCCCGGCTTGCCGTCACACCACGTGACCCACCCGCCACCGGCCCCGCTGCAGGGGCCCAGCGGGAGCTGGCGAGCGGTGGGGGGCAGCGGGGCCCGCTTACTTGGAACGGCGGCTGCGGGCCTTGCCGCGCTCGTTCTGGTCGAGGATCACCTTGCGGACCCGGACGGCGGCCGGCGTCACCTCGACGCACTCGTCCTCGGCGCAGAACTCCAGCGCCTGCTCCAGGTTCAGGATGCGCGGCGGGATCAGCCGCTCGAGCTCCTCCGCGGTCGAGGACCGCATGTTGGTGAGCTTCTTCTCCTTGGTGATGTTCACGTCCATGTCGTCCGGACGGGAGTTCTCGCCGACGATCATGCCCTCGTAGACCTCGGTGCCCGGGGCGACCATCAGCGAGCCGCGTTCCTGCAGCGAGAACATCGCGTAGGACGTCGCCGCGCCGGTGCGGTCGGCCACCAGCGACCCGGTCGGCCGGGCGCGCATGTCCCCCAGCCACGGCTCGTAGCCCTCGAGGTTGTGGTTGAGGACGCCGGTGCCGCGGGTCTCGGTGAGGAACTCGGTGCGGAACCCGATCAGCCCGCGCGAGGGCACGACGTACTCCATCCGCGCCCAGCCGGTGTCGTGGTGCACCAGGTTCTCCATGCGCCCGCGGCGGGAGGCCAGCGCCTGGGTCAGGGTGCCCACGTACTCGCCGGGGGTGTCGATGGTGACCCGCTCGACCGGCTCGTGCAGCGTCCCGTCGATCTCGCGCGTGACCACGGTCGGTCGGCCGACGGTGAGCTCGAACTCCTCGCGACGCAACTGCTCGACGAGGATGGCCAGCGCCAGCTCGCCGCGGCCCTGCATCTCCCAGGTGTCGGGGCGCTCGGTGGGCAGCATGCGCACCGAGACGTTGCCGACCAGCTCCTGGTCGAGCCGGTTCTTGATCAGCCGGGCGGTGAGCTTCTTGCCCGAGCGCCCGGAGATCGGCGAGGTGTTGATGCCGATGGTGATCGAGATCGACGGCTCGTCGACGGTCAGCGGCGGCAGCGGGCGCGGGTCGGTGGGGTCGGCGAGGGTGTCGCCGATCATGACGTCCTCGATGCCGGCGATGGCGACCAGGTCACCGGGGCCGGCGCTCTCGGCCGGGGTGCGGGTGAGCCCCTCGGTCATGAGCAGCTCGGTGATCTTGACGTTCTTGACGGTGCCGTCGGTGCGGCACCAGGCGACCTGCTGGCCGTTCTTCATCGTGCCGGAGTGGATGCGCAGCAGCGCCAGCCGACCGAGGTAGGGCGAGGCGTCGAGGTTGGTGACCTGCGCGCGCAGCGGCTCCTCGGCGTCGTAGGTCGGCGCCGGGATGGTGTCCAGCAGCGTCCTGACCAGCGACCCGAGGTCGGGGCTGTCCGGGCTGGTGCCGTCGGCGGGCCGGGTGAGCGAGGCCTGCCCGGTCTTGCCGTTGCTGTAGACGATCGGGAACTCGAGCGCGTCGGGGTCGAGGCCGTTGTCCTCGAGCAGCTCCATGAACAGCTCGTAGGTCTCGTCGACGACCTCGGCGATGCGGGCGTCGGAACGGTCGGTCTTGTTCACCACGAGGATGACCGGCAGCCGCTTGCCCAGCGCCTTGCGAAGCACGAAGCGGGTCTGCGGCAGGGGACCCTCGGAGGCGTCCACGAGCAGGACGACGCCGTCGACCATGGACAGGCCGCGCTCCACCTCGCCGCCGAAGTCGGCGTGGCCGGGGGTGTCGACGATGTTGACCGTGACCGGGTTGCCGTTCTCGTCGGCCAGCCGGATGGCGGTGTTCTTGGCCAGGATGGTGATACCGCGCTCGCGCTCGAGGTCCATCGAGTCCATGACGCGGTCCTGGGTGGTGTCGGCGTCCGTCCCCTCCCCCTTGGCGCGGCCCAGGGCGCCGGCCTGGCGGAGGAGGGCGTCGACCAGGGTCGTCTTGCCGTGGTCGACGTGGGCGATGATCGCCACGTTGCGCAGGTCGTCGCGGGTGGGCATGCGGAAGGGCACCTCGGGAGAGTTCAGGGGGTCGGCGCGTGCACACGCCCAGACACCAGGGTCAACGGCCGCCGGCCCGGCGACCTTCCCATGCTAGTGAAAGGACCTTCTGCCCCCCTCCGCTCGCACGCTCGCGGCGGGACCCTGCAGGGCCGGCAGGGTCGCCACGTCAGGCGGGCGCGAGCCGCTCCCGGAGTTCGGTCAGCAGCCGCTCAGCGGTCTGCGACCGACGGTGCTCCCGCAGGCCGACGACGACGCCGAGTGCGAGCAGACCGACGACGTACAGCCAGCTCCACCCGCCGGGTCCCTCGGGCTGCAGGGCTGCGGCAGCGACAAGCACCGCCACGGCGGCCGAGAACAGCGGGACGGCGAACCGGTCGGAGCGCACCCGCCGTCGCTCGGCCGCCAACCGGCCGACCCACTCCGCACCGGCATCGTCGGGGAGCGCGCCCGCCGACACAGCCCGCTCCACGGCGGCCCGCTCCCGAGCACGAGCCGAGAAGCGTAGGTACACCATCGCGGCCAGGGCCACGCACGCGCCGAAGAAGCCGCCGCGCAGGACGGCCTCGACCCAGCTCCACGCCTCGCCGCCCGAGAGGACCTCGGTGGCCTGCATCCCCGGGCCGAAGAGAGCAATGCCGAAAGCGGCCGGCCACAGTGCATCGGAGAGCTGACCGCGGTCGACCCGAGCCGTCACGCCGTCAGCATGGCCGAACACCGTCCGGGGGCACCATCGCCCCGCCGGGTGGTCAGCGGGGGAGCTCGCCGGCCCGCGGGCGGTCGGCCACCGCGTACGTCACCCCGGCAGCGGCGATCGTCACCAGACTCACGGCCAGCCAGGACGCCAGCCCGACGCCCAGTGCCAGGACGTGGGCCAGCACGAAGGCCCCGATGTAGAGCGCGCCGAGACCGAGGGCCACCGCCCAGCTGCGGTGCCTCACCCACAGCCAGGCCGCACCCAGCCCGCCGAGAGCGAACACCGCGCCGCCGAGGGCCCGCACTCCGGTGCCCTGGGCGACGGCGAAGCCGGCCGCCAGGCCGACGGCGACCAGGACGGCGGAGGGGACGCGGGTGCCCGCGCGGGTCAGGGGCGAGCTCGTCATGCCACCCAGTCTCCCCTGACGACGACGTCGGGCAGGGCAGCGGGAGGAATGGGTCGCAGGCGACCGGGTAGGCCTCTAGAGAACCGGCGCTGGTCGCACAGCTGGACCGGCCCCCTCCCCGACGTTGCAGAGGAGCGCCACCATGGCCCTGTCGTACGAGACCCTGCCCGGCGACATCGATCACCTGATCGCCGACGACCACGCGATCGTCGAGCGCCAGTTCCAGCACCTGGAGGCCGGCCGCGGCAACCGCCGGGTCCTGGTCGACCAGATCAGTGCCGAGCTGTCGATGCACGCGTTCGCCGAGGAGACGGTGATCTACCCGATCTGGAAGCAGGTCGGGATGAAGGGCGAGCTCGACGACGCCACGCAGGAGCACCAGAAGATGAAGGAGCTGCTCGTCGTCCTCGGCCGCACCGAGCCCGGCGAGGCGGAGTTCGAGCAGGCGCTCACCGAGCTCATCGCCGAGGTGCGCCACCACGTCCAGGACGAGGAGCAGGAGGAGCTGCCCGAGTTCCGCGCCAAGGTCGGCGCCGAGCGGATGGCTGCCCTGGGCAAGGACTTCATCACCGCCAAGCGCCGCGGTCCGACGCGGCCGCACCCCAAGGCGCCGTCCGGAGGCATCAAGGAGAAGGTCGCCGGCGCGCTCGCCGCTCCCCTCGACCTGGCCCGCGACGCCGCGTCGGGCACCAACAAGGAGCTGGCCACCGACCCGAGCGGGCTGCTCGACCCGCAGGCCCAGGCCATCGTCGACGCCCACTCCTCGCTCGGCCCGCTGCCGTTCGAGACCCTGACGCCCACCGAGGCGCGCAAGCAGCCGGGTCCGAAGGCAGCGGTCGAGAAGGTGATGTCCGAACGCGGCATCGAAGGTCCCGAGCCGGTCGGCTCGGTGGAGGACCTCGAAATCCCCGACGGCGCGGGCGGCACCCAGCGGCTGCGGGTCTACAAGCCGGTGGACGCCGGCACCGGTCCCCTGCCGATCATCATGTGGATCCACGGCGGCGGCTGGGTGCTGTTCACCATCGACGACCACTACGACGCGTCCTGCCGCGGGCTGACCAACAAGACCGGTGCGATCGTCGTCTCGCCCGACTACCGCCGGGCTCCCGAGGCGGTCTTCCCCGCCTCGCACGACGACGTCCTGGCCGCCTACCGCTGGGTGGTCGCCAACGCCGCCTCCCTCGGCGGCGACCCCACGCGGATCGGCATCGGCGGTGAGTCCGTGGGCGGCAACATGGCCCCGGCGACGATCCTGCAGCTGACCGACGCCGACCCCCGCCCGGTCGCCCAGGTGTGCGTCTACCCGCTGACCACCGGCGAGCAGTTCGGCGAGTCGATGGAGGACGCCGCCGACGGCCGGCCGCTGAACCGGGCGCTGCTCTCCTGGATGGCGATGCACGCCTTCGAGGGCAGGCCGGACGCCGCGCAGGACCCCCGCATCAACCTGCTGGGCTGGAGCACCGAGCAGCTGGCGAGCATGCCGCCGACGCTGGTCATCACCGACGAGCGCGACCCGCTGCGCAGTCAGGGCGAGGAGTTCGCCCGCAAGCTCGAGGCGGCCGGGGTGACCACGACAGGGACCCGCTACGAGGGCGTCATGCACGAGTTCTTCGGCGCCTCCGCCGTGCTCGACAAGGCCGAGCAGGCCCAGCGGCAGGCCGCGGAGCACTTCACCCGCGCCTTCGGCGTCACCACCACCGCCGTCCGCTGACCGCCCACCCCACCCGAGGAGGCACCGGCATGAGCCTCGACCAGCTGGCCACCGACGGGCCGGTGGGCGAGCTGGACCTGGTCCACGCTTTCACCGGCCCCATGCCGACCGGCGTGAGCGTCTCGCACACCGGCCGGGTCTTCGTCAACTTCCCGCAGTGGGGCGACGACCCGCCGGCGACCGTGGTGGAGCTGCGCGACGGGCGGGAGGTGCCGTTCCCCGACGAGGCGTGGAACTCCCCGTCGGGGGACGACGACGCCGGCGCCTTCGTCTCGGTGCAGAGCGTCGTCGTCGACCCGGCCGATCGGCTGTGGGTGCTCGACACCGGCAGCCCGATGTTCCAGCCGACCAAGCCGGGCGGGCCGAAGCTGGTCCGCGTCGACCTGGACACCGACTCGGTCGCGCAGGTCATTACCTTCGACCCGTCGGTCGCGCTGGAGACGACGTACCTCAACGACGTCCGCTTCGACCTGCGGCGGAACGAGGCCGGGGTCGCCTACATCACCGACTCCTCCGACTCCGGCCCCAACGGCATCATCGTCGTGGACCTGGCCAGCGGGGAGGCGTGGCGGCGGCTGCACGAGCACCCGTCGACCAAGGCGCTCACACCCCCGGACCTGCGCATGGTCGTGGAGGGCCGCGAGTTCGCCGAGCGCGACGAGGACGGCAGCACCTCGCCGGTGACCATGGGGGCCGACGGCATCGCCATCTCCTCCGACGGAACCCGGCTGTTCTACTGCCCGCTGGCCTCGCGGCGCTGGTACAGCGTCTCGACCGACGCCCTGGTCGACCGCTCGCTGGGCGACGACGAGGTCGCGGCCACCGTCGTCGACGAGGGCGACAAGGGGGCGGCCGGCGACGGGATGGAGACCGACGAGCAGGGGCGGCTGTACGTGACCGACGGGGAGAACAACGCCGTTCACCGGCGGCTGCCCGACGGGAGGTGGGAGACCGTGCTGCACGATCCGCGGCTGCTGTGGCCGGACACCATGTCGGTCGCCGCCGACGGGCACCTCTACGTCACGGCCAACCAGCTCTACCGGCAGGCGAGGTACCAGGGCGGGCAGGACCTGCGGCGCAAGCCGTACGCGCTGTTCCGCACGCCCATCGACGCCGGCCCGGTGCGGCTCCGGTGAGGCTGGCCGGGCAGCTGTCCCGCCGGCCCCGGCAGGGGCCGCGCGGGACGCTGCGGGTGGTGGACCCCAGCCCGCTGAACTGGCTGTACATCACGTACAACACCGTCGAGGAGCCGGTGCGGGTCACCCGGCGGGGCAAGGTCCGCCCCGCCGCGATGAGCCGGTACCGGTGGCGGGACGGCGGGCGCACCCTGGAGATCCGGGTGCGTGACAACTGGTACCCCGACGGCACGCCGCTGACCGCCGACTCGGTGCGCCGGGCCGCGCAGGAGCAGTTCCGGTGGCACTCGCCGCATCCGCCGGGCACGCATTTCAACATCGACCAGCGGACCCGGGTCGAGGTCGTCGACGACCGGACGGTGCGGCTGCACCTGCCGGCCGTCGACGGGCTGGCGCTGGGCAAGCTGCGCGCCACCCACGTGATGAGCGAGCGGTTCTGGCGGGACCTGGGGTTCGGCTACGCGCGGGACGAGTCCGGCGAGGGCCACTGGTAGGTGATCGACGCGCCGGGGCCGTGGGCCTCGGGAGCCTTCGCCCTCGTCGAGGGTCACTCGCGCGTCGACACCGAGGCGGTCGTCACCGACGGCGAGGACCGCACCTGGCTGCAGACGCAAGACCGCAGCCCCACGGTCCGCCTGCGGGCAAACCCCGCCTACTGGGACCGCCGGCGCGGCCCGCGCGTGGCCGAGGTCGAGTTCCGCAACGACGTCGACGCAGGCACCGCCCTCGACCTGGTGTGCGACACCGTCGGCGAGGTCGACCTCGTGACCGAGGTGCCGCACGCGCAGGCCGAGCGGGTGCGCCGCTCGCAGCATGCCCGGCTGGTCACCGTCGAGGCGGTGCGCGCGCTGGCCGGCGTCCTGGCCCGGGACGCCGACGGACTGCCGCTGGCCGACGTCCGGGCCCGGCGGGCGCTCAACCTCGCCGTCGACCGGGCCGCTCTCGTGAGGGACGTGTTCGGCGGGCTGGCCCGCCCGCTGGCCGGGCTGACCCCGCCGACGCCGCTCACCGTCGCCCACCGGACGCCGGACCGGCTGCGCGGGTACCGGCACGACCCGGCGGAGGCCGCCCGGCTGTGGCGGGAGGCGGGCGGTGCGTCCCGGCCGATCCGGCTCGCCGTGCTGGAGCGGTGGGCGGCGGTCGCCGACGCCGTCGCCGAGCAGTGGCGCGGCGCGCTGGGCGTCGCGGTCGAGGTGTCGGTGGTCGGTGCCGCCGAGGAGCGGGAGACCCGCCGGCGGCTGGCGGCCAAGGAGCCGCGCGACTGGGACGTCCTGCTGCTCGAGCAGGGCAGCCAGTCCGCCGACGTCCCCCCGCTGGAGCTGCACCACGCCTTCGTGGGCCGCTCGGGCGAGTTCCGGGCCGGGCCGGTGGATCCGCGGTTCGAGGAGCTGTTCGCCGACCTGGTCGCGCAGACCTCGCAGCTGCGCCAGGTGGTCGCCGCCAACCGCATCGACCGGTACGTCACGGAGCAGGCGCCGGCCCTGTTCCTGGTGGCGCCGCAGGTGCTGTACGCGGTCAACCGGGAGGTCGACTTCCAGCCGTACGCGACCAGCTTCGAGCTGGCCGACACCTCGCTGCGGGACGGCCACTGGTCCCTGGCCGGCCGCTGACCGCCGCTCGATGCCGCCCTCGATGATCAGCTGAGATGATCGTCCACGGTCCTGGCTCACTACCGGTGGTGAGCCAGGACCGGCAACGGTGAGCTCAGCTGATCATCGGCGCGGGGACCCCGCGGGGACCCCGGAGGAGGTCCTCACACTCAGGCGGTGCGGAGCACGCCCTCGATCTCGAGCTCGATGCTGATCTTGTCGCCGACGACGACGCCGCCGCCGTCCATCGGCATGTCGATGTCGACGCCGAACTCCTTGCGGGAGATCTCGGTGCGGGCGCTGAAGCCGGCGCGGGTGCCGCCGTAGGCGTCCGGGCCGAAGCCGTTGACCTCGAGCGCCAGCTCGACCGGCTTGGTGATGCCCTTGATGGTGAGGTCGCCGACGACGGTCCAGTCGGCACCGTCGGTGCGGACTTCGGTGGAGCGGAAGGTCATCTCGGTGTGGTTGCCCACGTCGAAGAAGTCGGCGGAGCGGATGTGCGCGTCGCGCTGCTCCTGCCGGGTGTCGATCGAGTCCATGTCGATCGTGGCGGTGACGCTGGACCGCGTCGGGTCCTCGGCGGTGACGATCTCGCCGGCGAACTTCGTGAAATAGCCGCGGACCTTGCTGACCATCATGTGGCGGACGGAGAAGCCGACCGTCGAGTGGCCGGCGTCGACGTCCCAGGTGCCGACGACGTACCCGGGGATCTGGGTGGCGGTGGTCATGGAGGCTCCAAGTGGTTGAGCGTTCTACCTTCTGTCCGGCCACAGCGTAGTTGAGAGCTCATCTATTCCGCCAGTAGGCTGGCGGCATGACCGCCGACGTGTCGCTCGTCCCCCGGGACCCTGGCCCGCCCGCCGGGGAGCCGCGCTGGCTCGACGCCGAGGAGCAGCAGGCCTGGCGGGCGTGGCTCTACAGCGCCCAGCTGCTGCTCGACCGGCTCGACCGCGAACTGACCCACGCGACCGGCATCTCGCACGCCTACTACGAGATCCTCGTCGCCCTCTCGGAGACCGAGGGTCGGATGATGCGGATGAGCGAGCTCGCCGACCGCTGCCTGTCCTCGCGCAGCCGGCTCTCGCACGCCGTCTCGCGGCTGGAGGAGCGCGGCTGGGTGCGCCGGCAGGTCTGCCCGGACGACGGTCGCGGACAGCTCGCCGTCCTCACCGACGACGGCTTCGCGGCGCTCGAGGCGGCCGCCCCGGTCCACGTCGAGAGCGTGCGCACGCACCTGTTCGACCAGCTGTCCCCCGAGCAGGTCGCCGCGATGCGCGACCTCGGCGAGACGTTGCTGCGCCACCTCGGCCCCCGCTGACGCGACCAGTGTGCTCAGCAGTGGGATAAGGTCGGCACATGCGTCTGCACGTCACCCTGGACGACGACCTGGTGGCCGAGCTCGACCGCCGGGTCGGACCGCGGGAGCGCAGCGCCTTCATCGCCCGGGCCGTCACGCACGCGCTCGCCGAGCAGGGGCGGTGGGAGCAGCTCGAGTCCGCGCTGGGCGCGCTGGCGGACGCCGGTCACGACTGGGATGCCGACCCGTCGGCCTGGGTGCGCGAGCAACGCACCGGCGACCGGCGCCGCGTCGGTTGACGTGGGCGTCGTCCTCCTCGACTCCACGGTCCTCATCGACGCCCTGCGCGGGCGTCCCGCCGCGGCCCGCGTGCTCGGCCTGCGCAACCGCGGTGACGTCCCGGTCACGTCGTCGGTGAACGTGGAGGAGATCGTGCGTGGGCTGCGCCGGTCGGAGCAGGACGCGGTCGAGCGCTTGTTCGACGGCCTGCGGGTCGTCCCTCTGCGTCGGACGGAAGCCGAGCGCGCCGGTCGCTGACGTCGGGAGTTCGCCGCTCGCGGGATCACCCTCAGCCAGGCCGACTGCCTCGTCGCCGCAGCGGCGGTCTCGGTCTCGGCCCGTCTGGCGACCGGCAACCCGACCGACTTCCCGATGCCCGAGCTGGTGGTGGAGCACTGGCCCGTCGGGGTGTGACGCACCCTCCGGGGCCGCCGCCGAACGACGTGGACCCGTCGACGTGACAGGCGGAGAACGCGCCGGTGCCCGTTCGTCACGGCCGCGGTCGGACGCGCGGGTCGTCCCGCGGGTGGAGGACGCCGGACCGCACCGCTCCTAGGGTCGTCCCCGATGGACGGCTCCCCACCCCTCGAGCGCCCGGCCGCGTGGCTGCGCGATCACCCGTTCGCCGTGGACGCCGGCATCGCGGCGCTCGTCTGCTTCGTCACCGTGCTGCTCCCCGCGAGCTCGTCCATCGGCGAGGGCCCGGAGACGGCCGTCGGCCTGCTGCTCACCGTGCCGCTGGCCTGGCGCCGCCGGGCCCCGGTGCCGGCCGCCGCGGTCGTCGTCGCCGCCGGGCTGCTCCAGCTGGTGGTCGTCGACACCGTCCTCCCGGCCGACGTCGCCGCCCTGGCCATGATTCACGCGCTGTCCGCCTACGCCCCGCGCTGGGCGGGCCGCGCCGGGCTGGTCGCCGGACTGGTCGGTGCGGGACTGGCAGCGGTCCGGTACTTCTCGCCCGACGTGCTGGTCTCCGCCGGCTCCATCGGCGTCGCGGTCGTCGCCGCCTGGGCGCTGGGCGACCTGCGCCGCGCCCGCGTGCGGGAGATCGACGACCTGCAGGAGCGGGCCCGGCTGCTCGAGCTCGAGCGCGACCAGGAGATGCGGCTGGCCGCGACCGCCGAGCGGGCCCGCATCGCCCGCGAGATGCACGACGTCGTCGCCCACTCCCTGTCGGTGGTGGTCGCGCAGGCCGACGGCGGCCGCTACGCCGGGCGTGCCGACCCGGCCGCGGCGACCGGCGCGCTCGAGGCGATCGCCGCGACCGGGCGGCAGGCGCTGGCCGACATGCGCGGACTGCTCGGCGTCCTGCGGGAGGACGGCGGCGAGGTGTACGCCCCGCAGCCGGACGTCGCCGCGATCCCCGGCCTGGTCGACGACGTGCGGGCCAGCGGTCTGGACGTCGACCTGCTCGTCGAGGGCATGCCGCGGGAGCTGCCCGCGGGTCCGCAGCTGGCCGCGTACCGGGTCGTGCAGGAGTCGCTGACCAACGTGCTCAAGCACGCCGGCCCGGCCAGCCGCGCGTGGGTGCGGCTGCACTGGCGGCCCGACGCACTGGAGCTCTCGGTCCTCGACGACGGCCGGGGCGCGTCGGCGGCGATGGCCGGGTCCGACGGCGCCGGCCAGGGGCTGGACGGCATGCGTGAGCGGGCCCGGCTGCACGGCGGCCGGCTGAACGCCGGGCCGCGCCCGGGCGGCGGCTTCGGCGTGCACGCCGTCCTCCCCTACGGGGTACCGCGATGAGCGGGCCGATCAGGGTCGTCCTGGTGGACGACCAGCAGATGGTGCGCGCCGGGTTCCGCATGGTCATCGACTCCCAGCCCGACCTGACCGTCGTCGGCGAGGCGGGCACCGGCACGGAGGCGGTGGCGCTGCTGGCGCGGACGCCGGCCGACGTCGTCCTCATGGACGTCCGGATGCCCGGGATGGACGGCATCGAGGCGACCCGTCGGGTCACCGCGCTCCCGGAGCCACCGCGGGTCGTCGTGCTCACCACCTTCGACCTCGACGAGTACGTGGTCGCCGCGATCGGCGCCGGCGCCAGCGGCTTCCTGCTCAAGGACGCGCCGCCCGAGAAGATGCTGGCCGCCGTCCGGACCGTGCACTCCGGCGACTCGGTGATCGCCGCCAGCTCCACCCGCCGGCTGCTGCAGCACGTGGCGCCGATGCTGCGCGGCGCCGCGCCCCGCTTCCCCGCCGCCGAGGACCGCGCGCTGGCCGAGCTGACGCCGCGCGAGCGCGAGGTGCTGGTGCAGATGGCCTACGGCGCCACCAACACCGAGATCGCCGGGAGGCTGTTCGTCAGCGAGGCCACGGTCAAGACCCACGTCGGGCGGGTGCTGGCCAAGACCGGCTCGCGCGACCGGGTGCAGGCCGTCGTCCTCGCCTTCCGCACCGGACTGGTGCAGCCGGCCGACCTGCTGCGCGACGCCCCCGCCTGACCCTCGGCCGCCCGGGCAGCGGGTGTCGCCGCCGCTGTGCTCCTGGCAGACCGGCGGCCGGTTCCGGGGACCCGGCCGGGTCCGCCCGCAGGATGACCCGTCCTCCGCCCGCGGTAGCACGCGCGCGGCCGCGGTGATCACCTCCGGCGCCGACGCGGGGAGACGCCGTGCACCGGCAGGTTGGTCGGCGTCCCCGACCAGCACCCCCGGAGGTTGCCCACGTGTCCGCTCCCGTGCCCCTGTTGACCGTCCCCGGGGAGCCGCCGTCCTCCGCCGCCGCCGCGCGGGCCCGCGGCCTGACCAGGACCCACGGCCACGGTGAGACGGCGGTGCACGCGCTCGGCGGGAGGGAGGGGGACGGCACAGCCGGCGTGGACGTCGACGTCGCCCGCGGCGCCTTCACCGCCATCATGGGCCCGTCGGGGTCGGGCAAGTCGACCCTTCTGCACTGCCTGGCCGGGCTGGACACCGCGACCAGCGGGCAGGTGTGGCTGGGCGACACCGAGCTGACCGGCCTGCGCGACGACGCGCTGACCCGGTTGCGGCGGGAGCGGATCGGCTTCGTCTTCCAGGCGTTCAACCTGCTGCCGGTGCTCGACGCGCGGGAGAACATCGTGCTGCCGATGCGGCTGGCCGGCCGTCGTCCCGACCCGGCCTGGTTCGACACGGTGGTCGCCCGGCTCGGCCTGACCGACAGGCTGCGGCACCGGCCGTCGGAGCTCTCCGGCGGGCAGCAGCAGCGGGTCGCCGTCGCGCGGGCGCTGCTGCCCCGCCCGGACGTCGTCTTCGCCGACGAGCCGACCGGCAACCTCGACTCCCGCGCCGGCGCGGAGGTGCTCGACCTGCTGCGCAGCTGCGTCCGGGAGACCGGCCAGACCGTCGTGATGGTCACCCACGACCCGATCGCCGCGGCCTACGCCGACCGGGTGGTGCTGCTCGCCGACGGCCGGCTGGCCGGCGAGATCGAGCGGCCCACCGCCGACACCGTCGTCTCCGCACTCCGTGGCCTGGGCGCCTGACGTGCGCACCGTGACCCTCGCCTCCGTCCGCGCGCACGCCGCCCGGCTGGTCGCCTCCTGCCTGGCCGTCGTGCTCGCGGTCGGCTTCGTCGTCGCCACGCTGGTGCTCAACGAGACCACCCGCAGCACCGTGCTCACCGCCGCCGGCGCGCGGTACGTCGGTACCGACGTCGTCGTCACCTCCGACGACGGCGGCACGCTGGCCGGCGACGTCCCCGCGCTCACCGCACTGCCCGGTGTGCAGGCCGTGGCCCCCGAGTGGCAGACCTCGGTGCAGGCGGTCGCGCCCGGCCGCACCGGGTCGCAGTACCTGCTGGTCGGCGCGGTCGCCGACGACCCGGCGCTGCGCTGGCAGCGGCTCTCCGCCGGGTCGCTCCCCGACCGCGCCGGCGAGGTGGCGGTCAGCGAGCGGGTCGGCGCGGGCGTCGGTGACGTGCTCCGGGTGGACGACGGCGCGGGATCCGCCGTGCCGGCCACGGTCACCGGCGTGGTCGACCTCGGCGGCGACCCGGAGGCCGGGCTCTACGGCCGGGCCTGGGCCGTCCCCGAGCAGGCACAGGCGTGGGGTGCGGTCGACCCGGTCGAGCTGCGGGTCGCCGGCCGGCCGCGCACCGACCCGGAGCTCCTGGCCGCGGACGTCCGGGCGGCGCTCGACGGGCAGGCGGTGACCGTGCGCACCGGCACGGCGCAGGCGGAGGCGCGCACCGCCACGATGCTCGGGAGCGCCATGGCGCTCACTGCCGTCCTGCTGGTCTTCGGCACGGTCGCCGTCGTCGTCGCCGGGCTGGTCGTCGCCAACACGTTCGCCGTCCTGCTCGCCCAGCGGACCCGCGAGCTGGCGCTGCTGCGCTGCGTCGGCGCGACCGCCCGGCACGTGCGCCGCAGCGTGCTCGCCGAGGCGGCGCTCACCGGGCTGGCCGCCTCCGCGCTGGGCGTGGGCGCCGGCATCGGGCTGGCCGCGGTCGTCTCCGCGCTGGCCGAGGGGGTCGACTCGCCGGTGCCGCTGTCCGGGCTGTCGGTCGCGCCATCCGCCGTCGTCGCGGGCCTGGCCGTCGGCACGCTCACCACGATCCTGGCCGCGCTGGCTCCCGCGCGGGCCGCCACCCGGGTAGCGCCGCTGGCCGCACTCCGCCCGGCGGACCCGGCGCCGGTGCGCTCCCGACGGGGGCTGCTGCGGCTGGCCCTCGGCCTGCTGCTGCTCCTGCCCGGCGCCGGCCTGCTGGCCCTCGGCGTGGCGGTGGCCGACGTGTTCGTGGCGCTGCCGGGTGGGGTGGCCAGCTTCCTCGGCGTGGTGCTGCTGGCCCAGCGGGCGGTGCCTCCGGTGGTCGCGGCCGCCGGGTACCTGGTCGCGCGGGCGGGCGGGGTGCCGGCCCGGCTGGCGGCCGGCAACGCCACCCGCAACCCCCGGCGGACGGCGGCGACGGCGACCGCGCTGCTCATCGGTGTCACGCTGACCACGGCGATGGTGGTCGGCACCGCCTCGACGCGGGCCACCGCCACCGCGGGGCTGGCCGCCGCCTACCCCGCCGACGTCGTCGTCGACGGGCTCTCCGGCGAGCTCCCCGCGTCGCTGCCCGGCCAGGTCGAG
This sequence comes from Geodermatophilus sp. DF01-2, assembly GCF_004571065.1. Lineage (GTDB taxonomy): Bacteria > Actinomycetota > Actinomycetes > Mycobacteriales > Geodermatophilaceae > Geodermatophilus. Next base: position 11,633 of record NZ_SPQN01000062.1, on the reverse strand, counting down.
GACCTGGACGGCGTCGCGGCCGGGACGGCGCTGCCGGGCACGGAGGTCACCGGCCCCGACGGCCAGCCGTGGCCTGCGTACGGAATCGACCCGGGGACCGCCGTCCCGGTGCTGCGGTCGACGGCCGACACCCCGCTGCCCGACCCCGGCGAGGCGCTGGTGCCGGAGTGGCTCGCCCGGTCGTGGGGCGTGGCCGACGGGGACGAGCTCCGGCTCGCCGCGGACGGCGGGTCGCTCGCGCTGCGCGCGCAGGTGGTCGGGTCGGACTCCCCGCTGCTGGTCACCGCCGACGACCTGACCCGGCTGGACCCGGCCGCGCCGGTCGCCCGGCTGTGGCTGCGCCTGGCCGACGACGTCGACCAGACCGCGGTGGTCGACGCGGTGACCGACACGGTGGGCGCGACGGCGACCGACGCCCAGGTCACCGGCGTGGTCACCCTGCGCCAGCAGATGAACGAGGTGCTCGACGTGCTGTTGCTGATCGTGACCGGCCTGCTCGGGGTGGCGGTGGTGATCGCGCTGATCGGCGTCGGCAACACCCTGGCGCTGTCGGTGGTCGAGCGGCGGCAGGAGAACGGGCTGCTGCGGGCGCTCGGACTCACCCGGTGGCAGCTGCGCGGTCTGCTGGCGTGGGAGGCGGTGCTGGTGTCCGGGGTGGCCGCCGTGCTGGGCGTCGTCCTCGGCGGGGTCTACGGGGTGACCGGGACGGCGTCGGTGCTCGGGATGGCCGGCGAGGTCGTGGTCGACGTGCCGTGGCTGCAGGTGGCCGCGATCGTCGCCGTCGCCACGATGGCGGGGCTGCTCGCCTCGGTGCTGCCGGCCCGCCGCGCCGTCCGCACCTCCCCCGTCGCCGCCATCGCCGCCTGATGTGGAGTGTGGGAGTGCAGAAGATCTGCACTCCCACACTCCGCTACGCCCGGGGCTGACGTTCGGCAGCCCGTCCCGGAGCGCGCCCAGCAGCGTGGCGCAGGTGTCGGCGGTCAGCGGATGCGCGCCCCGTCGACCCGCAGCGTGATCTCGGTGTGCAGCGGGCGGACCTGTCCGAAGGACCGTGGTGGACGAGGACGAGTAGGGGAGGACCGGGCCTGTTGCCGGTAGATGGTATTCTACTACCATGCGGACGACCATCGACGGTGCCGGGCGGTTGGTCGTGCCGAAGGCCCTCCGGGACGCCCTGGGGCTGCGGGCCGGGGCCGGGGCCGAGGTGACGGTGCAGGTCAGGGACGGGCGACTGGAGATCGAACCGGCGCCGGTCCCCATGCGACTGGAGGCGTCGGACGGCACCCTGCGGGCTGTGGCCGCCGTCGACCTCCCACCGCTGACCGCCGAGCAGGTGCGTGAGGCGCTCGAGCAGACCCGGCGGTGATCGCCGCCGACACCAGCGTGCTGGTCGCCGCCTTCGCCTCCTGGCACGAGTCGCACACCGCGGCCCGCGAGGCGTTGCCCGGCGTCCGGCTGGTGGGGCACTGCGTGGTCGAGACGTATTCGGTTCTCACCCGGCTCCCCCCGCCGCACCGGGTTCCCCGGGAACTCGTGGCCGAGTGGCTCGACCGCATCGCGACCTCCGCGCCGTTGACGCTCCCGGCCGAGGAGGTCCGCGGCCTGCCGCGGCTGCTGGCCGACCGCGGCGTCGCCGGTGGAGCGGTGTACGACGCTCTCGTCGCGGCGACTGCACTGCACCACGGGGCCGAGCTCGTCTCCCTGGACACCCGGGCGGTGGCGACCTACCGCGCGCTCGGCATGGCCCACCGACGGCTGACCTGAGCCACCCGGGGTCCCGCTGCGGCTCAGGTGACGTCGTCGGGCGGGTCCGGCCAGCGCGGCACCCCCGCCACCGGGCCGCGCCCCAGGCGTGCGGCGAACCGCGGTGGTCGCCGCTCGAGGAACGACGCCACGCCCTCGGCGGCGTCCGGGCCCGCGCCCAGCTCGGCCAGTACCCGGGACTCGGCACGGTGGGCGTCCCAGGGCGAGGGTGCGCCGAGCATGGACCACAGCAGCTGCCGGGCGGCGCCGACCGCGACGCCCGAGGTGTTGTCGGCGATCTCGCGGGCCAGGTCCAGCGCGGTCGGCAGCAGCTCGCCGTCGGGGACGACGCGGGAGACCAGCCGTCCGCGCAGCGCCTCGGCGGCGTCGAACACCCGGCCGGTGGCCACCCACTCCATCGCCTGGCTGATGCCGACGACCCGCGGCAGGAACCAGGAGGACGCCGCCTCCGGCACGATGCCGCGGCGGGCGAAGACGAAGCCGAACCGGGCCGACTCGGCGGCGATCCGCACGTCCATCGGCAGGGTCATCGTGGCGCCGATGCCGACCGCGGGGCCGTTGACCGCGGCGACCACCGGCTTGCGCAGGGCGGCGAACGGAAGGGACGCGATACCACCCCAGTCCCGCGGGACGCCGTCCACGGTGCCGCGCGGGACCGGGTCGGGGCGCGCCGCGCGGTCTCGGAAGGTGCTCTCGCCGCCGCCGAGGTCCGCGCCGGCGCAGAACGCCCGCCCCTCCCCGGTGACGACGACCACCCGGACGGCGTCGTCGGCGTCCGCGGCCGCCGCCGCGGCGGCCAGCTCGGCGGCCATGACCGCGGTGAAAGCGTTCATCCGCTCCGGACGGGCGAGGGTGATGGTGGCGACCCCATCGCCGACCTCGTACCGGATCTGGGTGGGGTTCATCCGAGCGCACCGGCGACGGCCAGGCGGGCGACGGCGTCGAGGTGTTCGGCGGCGTCCCCGAGCAGCAGCCGGTCCACCTTGGCCCGGCGCCAGTACAGGTGGGCGTCGTGCTCCCAGGTGAAACCGATGCCGCCGTGCACCTGGATGCAGGTCTCGGCGGCCCGCTCCAGCACCTCGGCCGCGTGCGCCCGGGCGGCCGACGCCGCCAGCGGCAGCTCGTCCGGCGCGGCGTCGGCGGCCCAGGCGGCCCACCACACCAGCGAGCGCAGCTGGTCCACGCCGACCCACGCGTCGACCAGCATGTGCTTGACCGCCTGGTACGAGCCGATCCGCCGGCCGAACGCCTCCCGCTGCTGGGCGTACCCGACCGCCATCTGCACCGCCGCGTCGGCCGCGCCGAGGTCCTCGGCGGCGAGCACCACGGCGGCGACCTGGCGGGCCCGGGCCCACAGCTGGCCGGCGTCCTCGGCCAGCACCCGCCGGGAGGTCAGCCGCACGGAGGCCAGCCCGCGGGTGGCGTCCAGCGGCCGGCCGGGGGTCGCCTCGCCCTCGCCGACGACGAGCGCGCCGTCGTCCAGCCCGAGGAAGAGCGTCGCCCCGGCCGCGTCGATCGAGGGGGACGACCCGGTCACCGGACCGTCGAGCACCGCGAACCGCGCCGACCCGTCGGCCAGCTGCGCGGCCAGGTCGGGGACGTCGGCCAGCAGCACCGCGGCACGGGCGGCGGGAACCAGCGAGGGCCCGGCCAGCACCGCGCCGCCCTGCTCGGCGACGACGGCGAGGTCGAGCAGCGACCCGCCGCCCCCGCCCGCCGCCTCGGGCACGGGAATGCCGAGGAAGCCGACGTCGGCCAGGGCCTCGTATCCGGGCTGCACGGGGCCGCCCTCGAGCGCAGCACGGGCGGCGGCCGGCGAGGCCTGACCGCGGTAGAAGTCGCGGGCGCCGGCGGCGGCGTCGCGCTGGTCGGGGCCGAGGTCGAAGTTCACCGTCGTCCTCCTGCGAACGGCGCCGTCTTGTCACTGCGCGGTTCCGGCGGGAGGCCGAGCACCCGCTCGCCGAGGATGTTGCGCAGCACCTGGTCGGTGCCACCGGCGATGGCCAGCCCGGGCAGGTAGCCCTGGGTGCGCTGCCAGGTGTCGTCGCCGTCGGCGGTGGCGGCGTACACGGCGTCGTCGCCGAGCAGGCGGACGCCGGCGTCGGCCACCAACTTCGCGGCGGCGGTGCCGGCGAGCTTGCCCGCGCTCGCCTCCGGTCCGGGCAGGCCGCCCTGGCTGAGGACGGTGAAGCGGCGGTAGCCGGTGTAGCGGGTCGCGAGCGAGGCGACCACGGCCCGGCCGACCGCCTGCCGGGCGAGCACCTGCCGCTCGGGGTCCAGCTGCGGCAGCCGCTGCCGGGCGTGCGCGACGAGGGTCTCGACGGGCACGCCGAGGTCGCTCCCGGCGCCGCCGATGGCCACCCGCTCGTTCATCAGCGTGGTCAGCGCCACCCGCCAGCCCTCGCCGGGCTCCCCCAGCCGCTCGCTGTCGGAGATGCGGACGTCGTCGAAGAACACCTCGTTGAAGCCCGCCGAGCCGACCATCTGGCGCAGCGGCCGCACGGTCACCCCGGGGGCGTGCAGATCGACGACGAACATCGTCAGCCCGGCGTGCTTGGGCTTCTCCGGGTCGGTGCGGGTGAGCAGGATGCCGTGGTCGGCGACGTGCGCCAGCGTCGTCCAGACCTTCTGCCCGTTGACCACCCAGTCGTCGCCGTCGCGGACGGCGGTGGTGCGCAGCGCCGCCAGGTCGGAGCCGGACGCCGGCTCGCTGAACAGCTGGCACCAGACGTCGTCGGCACGCAGCAGCCGGGCGAGGTAGCGGGACCTCTGGTCGTCGCTGCCGTGCGCGATGACCGTCGGCCCGCACATCCCCAGGCCGATGTGGTTGATCAAGGCCGGGACCCGCGCGCGGGCCAGCTCCTGCTGCACGATCGCCTGCTGCACCAGCGTGCCGCCCTGCCCGCCGTACTCCCGTGGCCAGGGGATGCCGACCAGGCCGGCCTCAGCGAGCACCCGCTGGGTGCGGCGCAGCTCGGCCTCCGAGGTCCGCGCGTCGACCGCCTCCTCCCCGGCGCCGACGTGCAACAGCTCGTCGGCGCGCTCCTCGAGGGTCTTCCGGACCCGCGCCCGGAAGGCGGCCTCGTCGGGGGTGTCGTCGAAGTCCACGGGCAGCGCCTCTCCCTCGTCGAGCCGGTCGGCCGCAGCTAAACAGCGTTCCCCGGCGACGGTCAACGACGGCCGCGCGCCCGGCCGACCGGCCTGTTGACCGTTCCGGGCCGCACAGCGAGCATGACGTGCATCACACTCTGCGAGGAGGGCCCGTGGGCGTCGAGATTCCCCGACTGCAAGGCCGCGGCATGACGATGAGCGACCAGCTGGGGCGCTGGGCCCGGCGGACGCCGGAGGCGCGCGCCCTCCACTTCGAGGGCACCGACCGCAGCTACGCCGAGCTCGACGAACGCGTGACCCGGCTGGCCCGTGCGCTGGCCGGCCGCGGCGTGGGGACCGGGGACCGGGTCGCCGTCCTCGGGCTCAACGGGCTGGAGGTGTGGGAGGCCTACCTCGCCGGGGTGCGGTTGGGGGCGGTCGTCGTCCCGGTGAACTTCCGGCTGGTCGCCGACGAGGTGGCCTACGTGCTCGCCGACAGCGGCGCGGTGGCGCTGGTGGTGGACACCGCGCTCGCCGAGGTGGCGGCCAAGGCCCGCGGGCAGGCGCCCGGGGTGCGCACCGTGCTGACCATCGGGGAGGACTACGAGGAGGCGCTGGCCGCGGCGGGCAGCGAGCCGCTGGACGTCGAGGTCGACGAGGGCGCAGCCGCGTTCATCATGTACACCTCCGGCACGACCGGCCGGCCCAAGGGCGCGGTGCTGACCCACCGCAACCTGCTCATGCACGTCTTCAGCCAGGTCACGCACCTGGGCTGGGACCCCGACGACCGGGTCGCCGTCCCCGGCGCGCCGCTGTTCCACATCGCCGGGCTGGCCGGGGGCCTGCCGGCGCTGCTGATGGGCGGCGTCCACGTGATCCTGCGCTCGGGCGGCTTCGACCCGGTGGCCACCCTCGACCTCATCGAGCGGGAGCGGGTCAGCAGCATCTTCCTGGTGCCGGCGATGTGGGCGGCGGTGGTCGCCGTCCCGGACATCGCCGCCCGCGACCTCTCCTCGCTGCGGCGCATCTCCTGGGGCGCGGCGCCGGCGTCGACGACCCTGCTGCGGACGATGATCGACACGTTCCCGCAGGCCGAGGTGGTCACCGCGTTCGGCCAGACCGAGTGCAGCCCGGTCACCTGCTTCCTCCGCGGCGAGGACTCGGTGCGCAAGATCGGCTCGATCGGGACGCCGATGCTGAACGTCGAGGTGCGCGTGGTGGACGACGCGATGAACGACGTCCCGCAGGGGGAGGTGGGCGAGATCGTCTACCGCAGCCCGATGGTGATGCGGGAGTACTGGAACAAGCCGGAGGAGACGTCGATCGCCTTCGAGGGCGGCTGGTTCCACTCCGGCGACCTGGTGCGGCAGGACGAGGAGGGCTACTTCTTCGTCGTCGACCGCAAGAAGGACATGATCATCACCGGCGGCGAGAACGTCTACTGCGCCGAGGTCGAGGACGTGCTGGCCGCGCACCCGAAGGTCGGCGAGGTCGCGCTGATCGGCGTCGCGGACGCCCGCTACGGCGAGGCGCCGCTGGCCGTCGTCGCCCCGCGGGACCCGGCCGACCCGCCGACCCCGGCCGAGCTGACCGCGTGGTGCCGGGAGCGGCTGGCGGGCTACAAGAACCCGCGGGAGTACTCGATCGTCGCCGCGCTGCCGCGCAACCCCAGCGGCAAGGTGCTCAAGACGGCGCTGCGGCAGGAGCACCGCGCCGGCTCGTTGGTGGCCGAGCCGGTCGTCTAGTTGGCCCCCTCCTTGGCATCCCCGCTGCCTGCGAGGGGATCCAGGAGGGGGTCCTTCAACAGCCGTCCGGGCCGCAGACCGCGGCGCCGTCGCTCTGGACGGAGATGAGCGGCGAGCGCTCGGACCAGGCCCGCTCCAGCACCTGCAGCAGGGCGTCGGCGGGCTGCGCGCCGTTGACGCCGTACTTCCGGTCGACGACGAAGAACGGCACGCCGCTGATCCCCAGCGCCTGCGCCTCGGCCTCGTCGGCCCGGACCGCGCCGGCGAAGCGCTGGTCCTCGAGCGCCGCCCGGACCTCGTCGGCGTCCAGGCCCGCCTCGGCGGCCAGCCGGACCAGGGTCTCGCGGTCGCCGACCGCCTCCCCCTCGCCGAAGTAGGCGGTCAGCAGCCGCTCCTCGACCGCGTCCTGCACCCCGCGCTCGCCGGCCAGGTGGATCACCTGGTGGGCGTCGAAGGTGTTGGCCCGCACCGCCCGGTCGAACCGGAAGTCCAGCCCCTCGGCGGCGGCCTGCTGGGTCATGTGGTCGGTCATCTGCTGCGCGCTCGGCACGGAGGTGCCGTACTTCCTCGCCAGCCGCTCGGCGTACTCGGTGGCCGTCACCCGGTCGCCCGCGGCGGCCGACTCGGCCCCCGGGTCGAGCTCGAAGGCCTTCCACTCCACCTCGACGGCGTCCCGGTGCGGGAACCGCGCGAGGGCGGCCTCGAAGCGGCGCTTGCCGATGTGGCACCAGGGGCAGACGACGTCGGACCAGATTTCCACCTTCACCCCCGGCCGAACGCCCCAGCGCGCGGATGGCATTCCGGCCGAGGTGGACGGGCCCGGGAAGCCGTCCGTCTCGGCCCAGCGGCCGCCTGCCTCAGCCCTGCCAGGCCTCGGCGACCTGCGAGACCACGGCGGCGGCCTGCGCCCGGCCGGCCCGCGCCGAGCCGGCGCGGGCGGCGGGGTCGAGCACGTTGCGCCCGATGGCGCGGCGGCTGCCCTCGTCGGGGGAGACGACCGCGACGCGGGCGACCATCCCGGTCACCTGCGCGTCGACGCTGGCCAGGGGCCCGACCCCGCGCGGGATGGGTGCGAGGACGACGACCCGGTCGTAGCCGTCGGCGAGGTCGGCGTTGGCCGCCGAGCGCATCCCGCCGTCGACGTAGCGGCGGCCGTCGATGGTCACCGGCGGATAGACGCCGGGGACGGCGCAGCTGGCCGCCACCGCCTGCAGCAGCGGGACGCCGGAGGAGCGGTCGAGGGCCCGGAACTCGCCGGTCTCCGCGTCGACGGCGGTGATCCGCAGGTCGCGGTCCGGCCACTCCGTGCTCAGCAGGCGGGAGCCGATGACGTCGAGCCGCTCCTGCTCCGTCGGGGTCAGCCCGGCCTTCTCCGCGGCCAGCGCCAGCGCACCGACCCGGCGGCGGAACTCGACGTCCCTGCCGCGACTGCGCAGCACCGCCCAGGCGTAGCGGGCCAGCGCGGCGCGGGTCATGCGAGCCGCCTTCTCGTCGGTCGGCGGCTCGAGCTGGCGGGCGTAGAGCGTCTCGAGGCCGGCACCGCTGGCGATCTGCGCGCCGACCACCGAGCCGGCGGAGGTGCCCACCACCAGGTCGGCACCGGTGAGGTCGGTGCCCGCCTCGGCCAGGCCGGCGAGGACGCCGATCTCCCACGCGATGCCGGTGATGCCGCCGCCACCGAGGACGAGGGCCGTGCGCTGGTCGGTCATCAGGCCATCCTCACCCACAGTCGGCTCTCGACACGCCTTGTGAGGTGCGCCACGCTGTGGGGTACCGGAGAGAGAGGATTCGCATGACCGCCACGCAGGCCGCACCGACCCCGACCGCACACAGCTGGCCACCCGGCCTGCCGCGCTCGCTGGAGTACCCGGAGGTCCCGGTCGGCTCGATCCTGCGGGCGGCGGTGCGCCGCTGGGGCGACCGGACGGCGTTCGTCGACCACGACGTCTCGCTGACCTTCACCGAGCTGGGGGCGCGGGCGCACGCGGTGGCCAACTGGTTGGCCGACCACGGCGTCGGGCGGGGGGACGTCGTCGCGGTGCACATCCCCAACTGCCGCCAGTACCCGGCCGTCTACTACGGGGTCCTGCTGGCCGGGGCGACCTTCTCCCCCACCAACCCGCTGCTGCCGGCCGCGGACCTCGCCGCGCAGCTCACCGACGCCGGCGCGCGCGTGCTGGTCACCTGGGACCAGGTGCTGCCGTTCGTGCGCAGCGCGCTGGCGCAGACTCCGGTGGAGACCGTCGTCGTCACCGGGGAGGCGCACACGCTCGACCTCGCCGCCCGGCTGGAGCTGGAGGGCGGGGACGTCGACCTCGCCGACCTGCTCGCCGGGGACCCCACCGACCGCCACCTCGACGCCGGCATCGACCCGGCGGGCGACCTCGCGCACCTGGCCTACACGGGGGGCACCACGGGGGTCAGCAAGGGTGTCGAGCTGCCGCACCGCGCCGTCGTCACGAACGTGCTGCAGTCGGCCTGCTGGTCCTCGGGGTCGCTACCCGTGCTCGACGAGGCGGGCGACGTGACGCTGCGCCAGGTGGCCGGGCCCGACGACTACCCGACGCGGCTGGGCGAGGCGCGGCTGGTGAACCTCACGCCGTGGTTCCACGCGATGGGCGTGATCGGCTACCTCAACGGCATGGTCATGGGCGGCACGATGACCGTCATCCACATGCGCTTCGACCCGGTGCGCTACGTCGAGGACGCCATCCGATACCGGGTCACCTCGATCGGCGGCGCGCCGCCGGTGTTCGTGGCGTTGCTCCAGGTGCCGGGCTTCCTCGAGGCCGACTGGTCGACGGTCCGCGGTGTCTCCAGCGGCGCCGCGCCGCTGCCGGTGTCGCTCATCGAGCGCCTGCAGGCGGTGCTGCCGAACGCGGTCATCGGCGAGGGGTACGGGCTGACCGAGGTGACCATGCAGGCCACCGGCAACCCGGTGTTCCGGTCGGGTACCCGCCGGGCCGGCACGGTGGGGGTGCCGGTCTTCGACACGGAGATCAGCATCCAGCCGCTCGGCGGCGGCGCTCCGCTGCCGCCCGGCGAGCGCGGCGAGGTGTGCATCCGCGGCCCGCAGGTGATGCGCGGCTACGCGCGCCGACCGGAGGCCACCGCCGAGGCGATCGACGCCGACGGCTGGTTCCACACCGGCGACGTCGGCGTGCTCGACGAGGACGGCTACCTGGCGATCGTCGACCGCACCAAGGACATGCTGCTCTACAAGGGCTACAACGTCTTCCCGCGCGAGCTGGAGGAGATCCTGTTCGGCATCACCGGGGTGGCCGGTGCGGCGGTGGTGGGCCGGCCAGACGAGGAGGCCGGGGAGCTGCCGGTGGCCTACGTCGTCCGCAAGGCCGACGACGCCGGCGCCGCGCTCACGGCCGAGTCGGTGATGGCCGCGGTCAACGACAAGGTGACGCCGTACAAGCGGCTGCGCGACGTCGTCTTCATCGACGCCATCCCCGTGTCGGCCGCGGGCAAGGTGCTCAAGCGGGAGCTCGCCGCCCGGGAACGGACCGCCGTCGGCGGGGACTGACCGGCCGCTCTCCCGGGTGGCGTCGCCGGCGCCGCACCCGTCCGCTCACCCGGACGGGTGCGGCCTGCACCCGGGACGCCAGGCGGCTCACTATCGTGCCGCGAGTGGACGGCATCACCGCACCGACGACCGAGCACTCCGGCGTCCGGATCGCGCACGAGGAGCTCTCGCCGTTCCGCCAGGTGTGGCGCCGGGTCGTGATCGCGGCGGTGGTGCTGCTGGCCACGGTGCTGATCGTGTGGCTGGACCGGGACGCCTACCGGGACGGCAACCAGATCGGCATCGATCTGCTCGACGCCTTCTACTACGCCACGGTCACCCTCTCCACGACCGGCTACGGCGACATCACGCCGCTGACCGACGCCGCCCGGCTGGTCAACATCCTGGTCATCACGCCGCTGCGCATCCTGTTCCTGATCGTCCTCATCGGAACCACCCTCGAGGCGCTGACCACGCGCACCCGCGAGGAGTTCCGCATCCGTCGCTGGAGGTCCCACGTGCGCCAGCACGTCATCGTGTGCGGCTACGGCACCAAGGGCCGCAGCGCCATCCGCTCCCTGCAGGCCTACGGCACCCCCCTGGAGCAGATCGTCGTGGTCGACCCCGAGCCGCGGGCGATCGACGAGGCCAACTCGCTCGGGCTCACCGGCATCGTCGGCGACGCCAGCCGCACCGACGTGCTGCGGCGGGCCTCGATCGAGCGGGCGCGGGCGGTCATCGTGGCGGCCAACCGGGACGACGCGTCGGTGCTCATCACGCTCACCGTCCGCCAGCTCAACGCAGGCGTGCCGATCACCACCTCGGTGCGCGAGGAGGAGAACGCCCAACTGCTGCGCCAGTCCGGCGCCGACACGGTCATCACGACCTCGGCGACCGCCGGCCGGCTGCTCGGGCTGTCCACCGACGCCCCGCGGGTCGTGGCGACGGTGGAGGACCTCGTCACGGGCGGCCAGGGGCTCGACCTCCAGCAGCGGCGGGTCACCGCCGGGGAGGTCGGTCTGGGGCCACGGCAGTTGCGCGACATCGTGCTGTCGGTGACCCGCGGCGGACGCACGCTCCGCTTCGACGACCCGCTGATCGGCACGCTGGAGGCCGAGGACGTGCTCGTCGTCGTCCGCTCGCACCCCCCGGGCGGGCAGATCGCCGTCTGACCGTCGACCTGGCCTGGACCGGGCCTGATGTCCGCCGGCAGCCGGAACCCGAGGCGCCGGTCCCCACGCTCGATCAGTAGGGCGGTGGGGTGGTGACGGCGGTGAGGCCGGTGGGTGTGGTGACGGTCAGCGTGCCGTCAGGAGCGAGGATGTGCTGCCAGCCCGGTGCCTGGTGTTTCCCGCGGTGGTCGCTGGTGCAGTAGCCGGCCAGGTTGGCCGCGCTGGTCTCGCCGCCGGCGGCGTAGGACCGGTTGTGGTCCAGCTCGCCGGCCGTGGGCACCCGGCGGCGGCAGCCGGGAAACCGGCACCGCCGGTCCCGCGCCCGGCCGGTGCGGTCCAGTGCGGCAA
>NZ_SPQN01000061.1 GCF_004571065.1 Geodermatophilus sp. DF01-2 | reverse complement strand
CGGTCGCGGGGGTCCGCAGGACCTCCCGATCGGGACACGGGCGGGGCTCAGCGGCGACCGGGGACGGCTCCTGGCCGCGGTGTGGGGCGGTCGCGGGGGTCCGCAGGACCTCCCGATCGGGACACGGGCGGGGCTCAGCGGCGACCGGGGACGGCTCCTGGCCGCGGTGTCGGCCGGTAGGCCGACGATGACTAAGCGTAGCGGGCGACGAAGTTGGCGAGCACCCGGCTCGGCTCGGTCACCACCGCCGTGCTGATCCGGGCGATGAGCTCCTCCATCTCCGCCGGCGGGAAGTAGCCGGCGTGCTGGTAGACCCGCACCCGGGTCACGACCCCGGCGATGTCGAGCTCGGGATGGAACTGCGTCGCGTACACGTTCCGCCCGACCCGGAACATCTGCACCGGGCACCCCGCCGACGTGGCCAGCAGCACCGCCGTCGGTGGCAGCACCTGGCAGGCCTCCTTGTGCCCGACCAGCGCGTCGAACAGCTCCGGCATCCCGGCGAGGACGGGGTCCGCCCGGCCGGCCGGGGTCAGCTCGACCGGCACGCAGGAGACCGGCTCGCCGTACGTGCGGTCCACCACCCCGCCCTGGTGCACGCCGAGGGTCCCGATGCCGTAGCACGCCCCGAGGAAGGGCAGGTCGCGGGCGACGATCTCGTCCAGCAGCGCCGACAGCTCCGCCTCGACCCGGCGCTGGACGGCGGACTTGCCGCCGGCCGGGTCGCTGGAGTTGAACGGCCCGCCGCCGAGGAGCACCCCCGAGTAGTCATCGAGGTCCAGCGGGGGCAGCGGTCCGGCCTCCAGCCGGACGCGCCGCAACCGGGCCTCGTCGAGGCCGGTCGCCCGGAGGAACGCCGCGTACTCGTCGTCCGCGGCCTCGTCCTCCGGCCGCGAGGCCAGCAGCAGAAAGGGCCGCACGGGCAGCGATGCTAGGCGCGCCGGGCCGGGGGACGGCGCCGCGGAAGTCCTTCCCCCGGCCCGGCGTCCGTGGTCGACTGCGCTGCACCGCCCCGACGGCGGTGTGACCGGCACCTGGAGGCAGCGATGTCCCTGGAGCAGGACGTGGCGGCGGCCCGGCGGGCCGTCGACGCACTGGAAGCGGCGTGCACCCCGCTCACCCGGCACTTCGGGGACACCGTGGACGCGCGCCGGCTCACGATCGACGTCGCGCGGCTGCGCGACGACCTCACCCTGCTGTGCGGCGCCGCACGCGGGCGGCAGGTGCTCGGCGCCCCGCCCTCCCCCGCCGTCCTGTGGGACGACGGCTACGACGCGGGCACCGGCGGGTCCGGCCGCACGAACCGGTGACCACGACCGCGCCGCGCGGCACCGGGGCGGCCACTCCGGGACGCGGTAGCGGCGGGCCTGCTCCCCGGCGCGCGGCGATCGCGGCGCGGACGCTGCGCACCGACCGCTGGTGGCTCCAGCCGCTGCTGACCGTGCTCGCATTGGTGGCCTTCATCGTCTACTCGACCGTGCGGGCGTTCCAGAACGACCACTACTTCTCCGAGCCCTACATCTCGCCGTTCTACTCGCCGTGCATCACCACGGCCTGCGAGGGGTCGACCTTCCCCGAGCTGTTCACCGGCCCGGCCTGGATCTCCCCGGCGATCTACATCCTCGTCGTCCCGCTGGGCTTCCGGCTGACCTGCTACTACTACCGGAAGGCCTACTACCGCTCGTTCTGGCTCTCGCCCCCGGCCTGCGCGGTCGCCGAGCCGCACCGGCGCTACACCGGCGAGACCCGGCTGCCGCTGCTGGGGCAGAACGTGCACCGGTACTTCTTCTACCTCGGGCTGGTCTTCAACGTCGTCCTCACCTACGACGCCGTCCTCGCCTTCCGCGACGAGACCGGCGAGTGGGGGCACATGGGCCTGGGCACCCTGGTGCTCCTCGCCAACGCCGCCCTGCTGTGGCTGTACTCGTTGTCCTGCCACTCCTGCCGGCACGTCGTCGGCGGGCGGCTGAACTCCTTCTCCCGGCACCCGCTGCGCTACCGCGCCTGGACGGCGGTCTCGCGGCTCAACGCCCGGCACGCGAAGTTCGCCTGGATCTCGCTGGTCGGCGTCGCGCTCGCCGACCTCTACGTCTTCCTGCTGGCCACCGGCACGATCTCCGACCCGAGGTTCTTCTGATGGAGCTGGAAAGACACGCGTACGACGTCGTCGTCGTCGGAGCCGGCGGCGCGGGCCTGCGGGCCGCGATCGCCGCGCACGAGGCCGGGGCGCGCACGGCCGTCGTCTGCAAGTCCCTGCTCGGCAAGGCGCACACGGTCATGGCCGAGGGCGGCATCGCCGCGGCGATGGGCAACGCCTACCCGGAGGACAACTGGCGGGTGCACTTCCGGGACACCATGCGCGGCGGGAAGATGCTCAACTCCTGGCGGATGGCCCAGCTGCACGCGCAGGAGGCTCCGGACCGGGTCCGGGAGCTCGAGGACTGGGGCGCCCTGTTCGACCGCACCCCCGACGGGCTGATCAGCCAGCGCGACTTCGGTGGCCACCGCTACGCCCGGCTGGCCCACGTCGGCGACCGCACCGGCCTCGAGCTGATCCGCACCCTGCAGCAGCGGAGCGTCGCCCTCGGCGTCGACGTGTACATGGAGTGCACGGTCACCCGGCTGCTCACCGACGAGGACGGCATCACCGGCGCGTTCGGGTACTGGCGGGAGTCGGGGCGCTTCCTCGCGTGGGAGGCGCCGTCGGTCGTGCTCGCCACCGGGGGCATCGGCAAGTCCTACAAGGTCACCTCGAACTCCTGGGAGTACACCGGCGACGGCCACTCGCTCGCGCTCCAGGCCGGTGCCTCGCTGGTGAACATGGAGTTCGTCCAGTTCCACCCGACCGGGATGGTGTGGCCGCCGTCCGTGCGCGGGATCCTCGTGACCGAGAGCGTCCGCGGCGACGGCGGCGTCCTGAAGAACTCCTCGGGCAACCGCTTCATGTTCGACTACATCCCCGACTTCTTCCGCAAGGAGACGGCGGAGACCGAGGACGAGGCCGACCGCTGGTACACCGACAAGAAGAACAACCGGCGCCCGCCCGAGCTCCTGCCCCGCGACGAGGTCGCGCGCGCCATCAACAGCGAGGTGAAGGCCGGCCGCGGCTCACCGCACGGCGGGGTGTTCCTCGACATCGCCTCCCGCCGGCCGGCCGAGTACGTCCGCAAGCGGCTGCCGTCGATGTACCACCAGTTCAAGGAGCTGGCCGACGTCGACATCACCGCCGAGGCGATGGAGGTCGGCCCCACCTGCCACTACGTGATGGGCGGGGTCGAGGTCGACCCCGACACCGCCGCGGCCGGCGTGCCGGGCCTGTTCGCTGCGGGCGAGGTCGCCGGCGGCATGCACGGCTCGAACCGGCTGGGCGGCAACTCGCTGTCGGACCTGCTGGTCTTCGGCCGGCGGGCCGGCGTGGCCGCGGCCGAGCACGCCCAGAAGCGGGCCGGCCTGGTGGCGCTCGCCGAGGAGGCCCTGGCCGACGCCGCGCGGGCGGCGTTGGCACCGTTCGAGCGCGACGGCGGCGAGAACGCCTACGCGGTGCAGCTGGAACTGCAGCAGACGATGCACGACCTGGTCGGCATCATCCGGACCGCGCCGGAGATGGAGCGGGCGCTCGAGCGCATCGCCGCGCTGAAGGAGCGGGTGGCCGCCCTCTCCGTCGAGGGCCACCGGCAGTACAACCCCGGCTGGCACCTCGCGCTGGACCTGCCGCACATGCTGCTGGTGAGCGAGTGCGTCGCCCGGGCCGCGCTCGCCCGCGAGGAGAGCCGCGGCGGCCACACCCGCGACGACTTCCCGGCCACCGACCCGGACTGGGGCCGCACGAATCTCGCCTGCGAACGGGCACCGGACGGCACGGTGCACCTGGCGCGGCAGCCGTTGCCGGATATGCCGCCGGAGCTCGCCGAGATCTTCGAGGAGGGACCGTGACCGAGCCCGGCGAACCCAGCACCGGCGACCTCGACGAGGGCCGCACGAGGAGCGGGGGCGGTTACGACGCGACGTTCCGGGTGTGGCGCGGCGACGCCTCGGGCGGGGACCTGCAGACCTTCACCGTGCCGGTGAACGAAGGCGAGGTCGTGCTCGACGTCATCCACCGGGTGCAGCAGACCCAGGCGGGCGACCTCGCCGTCCGGTGGAACTGCAAGGCCGGCAAGTGCGGCTCCTGCAGCGCGGAGGTCAACGGCCGGCCGCGGCTGATGTGCCTCACGCGGATGAGCACGTTCGCGGAGGACGAGACGGTGACCGTCACCCCGCTGCGGACCTTCCCCGTCATCCGCGACCTGGTCACCGACGTCTCGTACAACTACGAGAAGGCCGCGCAGATCCCGGCGTTCACCCCGCGGCCGCGCGACCCCGACGGCAACCACCGGATGCAGCAGGTCGATGTCGAACGGCCGCAGGAGTTCCGCAAGTGCATCGAGTGCTGGCTGTGCCAGGACACCTGCCATGTCATCCGCGATCACGAGGAGAACAAGGCCGCCTTCGCCGGGCCGCGCTTCCTCATCCGGCTGGCCGAGCTGGACATGCACCCGCTCGACGTGGCCGACCGCCGCGACGCGGCGCAGGACGACTTCGGCCTGGGCTACTGCAACATCACCAAGTGCTGCAGCGAGGTGTGCCCCGAGGGCATCCACCTCACCGACAACGGGATCATCCCGCTGAAGGAGCGCGTGGTGGACCGGAAGTTCGACCCGCTGACCTTCCTCGGGTCCAGGATCCGGCGCCGGCGTCCCGGGGACTGATCCCCGGCGGTCCGGAGGAGTGCGATTCCGTCACGAGGCGTGCAAGGAGGAGCGGGTCGGTGCGGATCGGCGACCGGCTGGCACGGCGGCGCGTCGACCGGGTGGCCGGGGCCACGGGGCCGGGCGGCGGCCCGGCACCGCCGTCCGCTCCCGATCCCCCGCGGCACTCCTGCCCCTCTGGGACTGGGAGGAGCGTCTGCGGACCGGCACGGTGAGGAACGACTCTCGCGAAGCGGCCCGGGACGCGGACTACCTGGCCGCGGACTGGTCCGAGGCACGGCTCCGGGCGGAGGTCATCCGCTGGTTGGCCGAGACCGGCACGGAGATCGACGTCCAGGGCGCCGAGGTCGTCGGTCCGCTCGATCTTCCGGACGCGACGCTCGCGAGCCGGCTGCGGTTCCGCCGCTGCCTGTTCCGCGAGCCCGTCGACGTCAGCGGGGCCACGCTCGTAGCGCTGGATCTCAGTGGTTCGCGGATCCCCGAACTGCGTGCGGCCCGGCTCAGGTGCGACGTCCTGACGTTCGGGGACCGGGGCGTGGCCGGGCGCGTCGACATCTCCACGGCCGAGCTGGGGCACATCTCGTTCACCGGCCTGCTGCTGGAGGGCGGCAGGAGGAGCCGGACCAGGAGCAGGACGAGGAACCAGGGCAGAAGAAGTCCGTCCTCGACGCGCGAGTGCTGACGACCTCACGAAGCGCGGACTTCGACAGGGGCTTCGAGGCGAGGGGGCGCGTGCGCTTCACCGGGGCGTCCGTCGGGGGCCAGCTGAACTTCCGCAACGCCGTGGTCCACGACCAGTTGACGCTCCACGAGGCCACGGTCTCCCGCGCGCTGTATCTCCGTGAAGGGCGTTCCACGGCCAGGTCAACCTGGCAGAGGCCCGCATCACCGGGCGAGTGGATGGCGCGGACGCCACCTTCGCGGCCGGCAAGGCGAAAGCGCTCGACCTCAACGGGACCACGGTCGACCGCTCGGTCCAGCTGACGCGCGCTGTCGTCCTGGGGGGGGCATCGCCGTACGGAACTGCACGATCAAGGGCAGTCTGCGGCTGACCCGCGCGCGGCTCCGCGCGCCGGACGACTCCCCGCCAGGCTCTCCGGTGTCGGCCGGGGACACCACGTCACTCCCTCACGGCCAGCGGAGTGCCCCTGCCGCGTCGGACATGACGCGCGCGGGCCTGCAGAGGCACATCGATCAGCGATCAGCGGACATCGCCGCCAAGAACTGGGATGCCGTGAGCCGTGCGGGTGCAGTCGAGCCGGACGGTCCCGGCGTTGCGCTGCGCGTCGACAACTCGACCATCGGATCGGCTCTGCTGCTGACGGCTGCCGCCGTCGACGGGGCCGTCGACGTGACGGCGACCTCGGTGGAGGGGCGGGTCGACGTGAGCCGGGCGCAGCTCGGCCGAGCCGGCGTGCCCGCCCTGCGGTTGAGCGAGTCGAGGATCGGCGGGACTCTCAGTCTGCGCGACCTGGCAGCCGTGCGCGGAGGACCGGACCTCTCCCGGCTGTCCGTCGGCCGTCTGGACGACGACCCCGCGGTCTGGACCACAGCCGGGAGCTACGAGATCCGCGGTCTGACCTACCAGGCGATCGACTCCGACGAGGAGTCGTGGTCCTTGAAGGGCCGACGAAGCTGGCTGGCGGGACAGACCCCCTTCTCCCCGCAACCGTACGAGCAGCTCGCGGGCCTGCTCGTGCGCAACGGGCGCCGCCACGAGGCGTGGCGCGTGCTGCAGCAGGAGCGTGCGGCCCGACGAACCGCAGGGACGCTGCGCTGGTGGCAGTGGCCGGGGCACATCGCCTCCGGGGTCTTCCTCGGCCACGGATACCGCCCCGAGTTCGCCCTCTGGGCGCTGCTGCTCCCGGCTCTCGGCTGGGTGTTCTACGAGGTCGCCTGGGACGTGGGCGCCATCCGTCCGGTCAGCGCCATGGAGACGGTCACGGGGAGGTGCACGTCGACCGGCGCGTGCTTCACCCCCCGCGTCACTCGTTCGAGAACGCGTTCCCGGTCGTCGGCCTGGGCCACCGCTCGGTGTGGCGAGTGGACGATCGAGTCGCCTCCGGCCTGTACAGCTACCTCGCCGCGTCGCAGGTTATCCTGGGTTGGGTGCTCGCCACCGCAGGCGTGGCCGGCCTGACCCGCCGGGTGGCCAAGACCTGACGGCGGACCCGAGTCGACGGCTCGGCGGACAGCGGCCCTTCACTCCTCCTGCTGCTCCCCGGCCCGCCGTTCGGCCCCGGTCTCCCCGGCGTCACCGGCGTCCTGACCGGCCACCCGGCCGACGAACTCGTCGGAGTCGCCGGTGCCCGTGGTGCTCGCCGCGTCGGGCCCGTCGGTGTCGCCGCCGCCGGTCGCCCGGGTCAGCGCCTCGGCGTCGTCGCGGTCCACGTCGTCCTCACCGGGCCGGGGGTCGGTGTCCATCGTCGTCGTCCTCCGCGGGGGTTCTGGCTGGTGGTCCCGCCGTACCCAGGCCCGACCGGCTCACCGACATCGGCCGCGCGACGGGCGCGTCCTCCCGGCGGGACGGACGACCTGACCGGCGCGTCCCCCTCCGCCCGCCCAGACCCAGCCGGCACGGGAGTCACACGCGACCTGCCCGGTTGGCGGGATCTGCCAGCGCCTCGTCCCCACTTCGTGGGATGTGCCGCACAGGTCTACGCCCCGGTCGGCCGATAGTGGCGGCATGGCACGCCGCCTCTCCGTCGCGAGGACCCAGACCCGGCCCCGGGTCGCCCCCGCAGCCGCGTCGTCCCCGTGGTGGCGGGACGCGGTCGTCTACCAGGTGTACCTGCGCTCGTTCGCCGACAGCGACGGCGACGGGATCGGCGACCTGCGCGGGCTGCGGCAGCGGCTGCCCTACCTGGCCTGGCTCGGCGTCGACGCGGTGTGGATCAACCCGCACTACCCCTCGGGCGGTGCCGACGGCGGCTACGACGTCGTCGACTACCGGGCGGTCGACCCCGACTACGGCGACGTGTCCGACCTCGAGGCCCTGGTGGACGACGCCCGCCGGCTGGGCCTGAAGGTCGTCCTGGACGTCGTCCCCAACCACACCTCGGACAAGCACCCCTGGTTCCAGGCGGCGCTGGCCGACCCGCACTCCCCCGAGGCCGCGCGCTACCACTTCGCGCCGCCGTCGGAGGAGCCGCCGAACAACTGGCAGTCGCTCTTCGGCGGGCCGGCGTGGTCGCGCACCCCGGACGGGCGCTGGTACCTGCACCTGTTCGCGCCCGAGCAGCCCGACCTCAACTGGCGCGACCCCGCCGTCGCGGCCGACTTCGAGCGGACCCTGCGCTTCTGGCTCGACCGCGGCGTGAGCGGCTTCCGCGTCGACGTGGCCTACGGCCTCTACAAGGACGCCGGGCTGCGGGACAACCCCGGCAGCTACTCCCCCACGCTGTTCGGCCACGGCCCCGAGCAGGCCATGACCTGGAACCAGCCCGAGGTGCACGACGTGTGGCGCCGCTGGCGGGCGATCTGCGACGAGTACCCCGGCACCATGCTGGTCGGCGAGGTGTGCCTGGCCGACCTCGAGCAGGTGGCCCTGTACTCGCGGCCCGACGAGCTGCACCAGTCGCTGTCGTTCCGGCTGCTGAAGTCGCCGTGGGCCACCGCGCCGTTCGCCGCGGCGATCGCCGCCGCGCTGGACGCCTACGGCCGGGTGGGTGCGCCGGTCTCCTGGGTGCTGGGCAACCACGACAAGGAGCGCCAGGTCACCCGCTTCGGCGGCGGGGACGTCGGCACCGCCCGTGCCCGCGCCGCGGCGCTGCTCACGCTGGCCTTGCCGGGCTCGGCCTACCTCTACGCCGGTGACGAGCTCGGTCTGCCGCAGGCGCACGTGCCCGACGAGGCCAAGCAGGACCCGATCTTCCACCGCAGCGGCGGCGCCCGCGCCGGCCGCGACGGCTGCCGCGTCCCGATGCCGTGGAACGCGGCGCCCGGCGTCGGCTTCTCCCCCGACGGCGCCGCCGAGCCGTGGCTGCCGATCCCCGCCGATTGGGGCCGCTACGCGGTCTCCGTGCAGAGCGGCCAGGGCGGCTCGACGCTGACCCTGCACCGGCGAGCCTTGGCGCTGCGCAGGGCCCACCCGGCGTTCGGCTCCGGCGAGACGACGGTGACCACCCGCGGCGACGTCCTGACCATCCGATCGGTCGGCGGCGGCGAGGCGGTCCGCTGCGTGGTCAACATGGGCGGCGAGACGGTGCTCGCCGGCTGCCCCGGCTCGGTGCTGCTCGCCTCCACCGCACAGGTCCGCCGGTCCGGGGGCACGGTCGCGCTCCCGCCGGACAGCGCCGTCTGGGTGCTGGAGGACTGAGACCGGGCGTCGCGAGCGTGTGTGTGCGCTCATCGTCGTCTCGACGGGGTGGCGGTGCCGAGACCACGATGAGTGCACAACCGCTCGGGGCCGACGTCCCGTCGGTGGATGCCGGCGGTGTACAAGGAGGAGGTCTCGGCGCGCACCGTCGCCGACCCGCGCAGCACGAGGAGCTCCATGACCCGGACCAGCGACCCGGACACCGACCTCCTGGCGGCGCTGCGCCGCGCGGGCATCGGGGACGTCGACGACTCCGGCCTGGCCCGGGCGCTGTACTCCTCCGACGGCTCGCTCTACCGGGTGCTGCCGCGCGCGGTGGTGCGCCCTCGGCACCCCGACGAGATCGAGGCCGCCCTGTCCGTCTGCCGCGAGCTGGGCGTGCCGTTCACCGCCCGCGGCGCCGGCACCTCGATCGCCGGCAACGCCGTCGGCCCGGGCGTCGTCGTCGACACCAGCCGGTACCTGTCGCGGGTGCACGCGATCGACCCGGAGGCGCGGACGGCGACCGTCGACCCCGGCGTGGTGCAGGCGGCGCTGCAGACCGCGGCGCGGCCGCACGGGTTGCGCTTCGGCCCCGACCCGAGCACGCACAACCGCTGCACGATCGGCGGGATGATCGGCAACAACGCCTGCGGCTCGCGCGCCCTGGGCTACGGCCGGACGTCGGACAACGTGGTCGGCCTCGACGTCGTCACCGGCGCCGGCGAGCGGCTGCGGCTCGACGGCGGGCCGGCCACGGACGGCGGGGTCCTCGGGCAGTTGCGGAGCCTGGTGGACGGCGAGCTCGCGGCGATCCGCACCGAGTTCGGCCGCTTCGGCCGCCAGGTCTCGGGCTACTCGCTGGAGCACCTGCTGCCCGAGCGCGGGTTCGACGTCGCCCGCGCGCTCGTGGGCAGCGAGGGCACCCTCGCGGTGGTCCTGGGCGCGACCGTGCGGCTGGTCGCCGACGCGCCGTACCGCGGGCTGGTCGTGCTCGGCTACCCGTCGATGGCCGACGCGGCCGACGCCACTCCGGGGCTGCTGCGGCACGGGCCGACCGCCGTCGAGGGCCTCGACCAGCGGATCGTGCAGCGGCTGCGCGACGTCCCCGCCGCCGTCGTGCCCGACCTCCCCCGCGGCGACGGCTGGCTGATCGTCGAGCTGACCGGCGACACCGTCGCCGAGATCGAGGCGAAGGCCAGGGGCGTGCTCGGTGACGCCGGCGCGCTGGACTTCCTGGTGGTCACCGAGCCGGCCGAGGCCGCGGCCATCTGGCGCATCCGCGAGGACGGCGCCGGCCTGGCCGCGCGCACGCACGACGGCCGCCCGGCGCACGCCGGCTGGGAGGACGCCGCGGTGCCCGTCGAGCAGCTGGGCGCCTACCTGCGCCGGTTCGAGGCGCTGCTCGCCCAGCACGGCCTGCAGGGCGTCCCCTACGGCCACTTCGGCGACGGCTGCGTGCACGTGCGGATCGACTTCCCGCTCGGGCGCGGAGCAGACCGCGGCCGCGAGACCTACCGGGCCTTCGTGCAGGACGCCGCGGCGCTGGTGGCCCGCTACGGCGGCTCGGTGTCCGGCGAGCACGGTGACGGCCGGGCGCGCAGCGAGCTGCTCCCGCACATGTACTCGCCTCACGTGCTGGGCCTCTTCGAGCGGGTCAAGGGCCTGTTCGACCCGGCCGACGTGCTCAACCCCGGCGTCCTGGTGCGACCGGCGCGGGTGGAGGACGACATCCGGGTGGCCGCGGCGCCGCGCCGCACACACGGCCTGGCGCTGGCCTACCGGCACGACGGCGGCGACTTCAGCGCGGCGGTGCACCGCTGCACCGGCGTCGGCAAGTGCCGGGCGGACCTGCAGGTCACCGGCGGGGTGATGTGCCCGTCGTGGCCGGCGACGCGGGAGGAGAAGGACACCACCCGCGGCCGGGCCCGGGTGCTGCAGGAGATGCTCGCCCCCGGCGGGCCGGTGCGGGACTGGCGCTCGCCGGAGGTGCACGACGCCCTCGACCTGTGCCTGTCGTGCAAGGGCTGCTCGCGCGACTGCCCCACCGGCGTGGACATGGCCGCCTACAAGGCCGAGGTGCTGCACCAGAGCTACCGCCGCCGGCTGCGCCCGCGCTCGCACTACACGCTGGGATGGCTCCCCCGCTGGGCCGACGTCGCCGCCCGCGCGCCCCGGCTGGCGAACGGGGTCATGACGTCCCGGCTGGGCGGGCGGCTGGCCAAGTGGGGCGCCGGCGTCGACCAGCGCCGCGAGCTGCCGGCCTTCGCGTCGCGCACCTTCCGGCAGCGGTGGGCGCAGCGCCCGGTCAGGGACGGCGGTCGTCCGGTCGCCCTCTGGGTCGACTCGTTCACCGACCACTTCGCCCCCGAGGTCGCCGAGGCCACGGCCGCCGTGCTCGAGGACGCCGGCTACCAGGTGCAGGTGCCGCCGGCCGAGGCCTGCTGCGGGCTGACCTGGATCACCACCGGTCAGCTCGACGCCGCCCGCCGCACCCTGGCCCGCACCGTCGACCTGCTCGCCCCGCTGGTCGACGCCGGCGTCCCGGTCGTCGGCGTCGAGCCCTCCTGCACCGCGGTGCTCCGCGGGGAGGCCCAGGACCTGGTCCCCGGCGACGCGGCGGCCCGGGTGGCGGCGGGCACCCGGACCCTCGCCGAGCTGCTGCGACAGACCCCGGGCTGGACGCCGCCGTCCCTGGCCGGGGTGGAGGTCGTCGCCCAGCCGCACTGCCACCACCATGCGGTCCTCGGGTGGGCGACCGACGAGCGGCTGCTGCGCGAGGCCGGGGCCACGGTCACCCGGGTCGGCGGCTGCTGCGGGCTGGCCGGCAACTGGGGCGTCGAGCGCGGGCACCACGAGGTGTCGGTGACGATCGCCGAGCAGCAGCTGCTGCCCGCGGTCCGCGCCGCCGGTCCGGACGCCGTCGTGCTGGCCGACGGCTTCTCCTGTCGCACCCAGCTCGACCAGCTCGCCGGCCGCGAGGGCGTGCACCTGGCGCAGCTGCTGGCCCGCACCGCCGCCGGTGCCTGATCGCATGGCGGACCGCGGGTTCGACGAGATCGGCATCGAGCGGCTCCGGGCGCTCGGCGGCCTCAAGTGGTCGCTGTACCCGGAGGCGATCGGGGCGTTCGTCGCGGAGATGGACTTCGGCACCGCGCCGGCGGTCACCGAGGCCCTGCACGCGGCCGTGGACCGGGGCGCGTTCGGCTACCTGCCGCCGGCGCTGGTCGAGCGGATGTCCGAGGCCTGCGCGGAGTGGGTGCGCACCCGCTGCGGCTGGGCGGTGCCGCCCGAGCGGGTGCGGCCGCTGGCCGACGTCCTGGCCGGGCTGGCCGCGGCGATCGAGCACTTCTCCCGCCCGGGCAGCCCGGTGATCCTGCCGACGCCGGCCTACATGCCCTTCCTCACCCTCCCGCCCACGCTCGGCCGCGAGGTCCTCGAGGTGCCGATGGCCCGGGACGGCGACCGGTACGTCTACGACCTCGACGCGCTGGACGCCGCGTTCCGGGCCGGCGGGCACCTGCTGGTCCTCTGCAACCCGCACAACCCGATCGGCCGGGTGCTGCGGCCGGCGGAGATGACGGCGGTCGCCGAGGTGGTGGAGCGCCACGGCGGCCGGGTGTTCTCCGACGAGATCCACGCGCCGCTGGTGCACGCCGGCCACCGGCACGTGCCCTACGCCTCCCTCGACGAGGTCACGGCCGGGCACACGGTCACCGCCATGTCGGCGTCCAAGGCGTGGAACCTGCCGGGCCTGAAGTGCGCGCAGCTGCTGCTGTCCAACGACCACGACGCGGACCTGTGGTCCCGGGTCGGAGCGCACGCCGAGCACGGCGCCGCCACCCTCGGGGTCGTGGCGAACACGGCCGCCTACACCGGCGGCGCCGGCTGGCTGGACGACGTCCTCGCCTACCTGGACGGCAACCGCCGGCTGCTGGCCGACCTCGTCGCCGAGCACCTGCCCGGCGTCGCGTACATCCCGCCCGAGGGCACCTACCTGGCCTGGCTGGACTGCCGGTCCCTCGGCCTGCCCGACCCGGGTGCTTTCTTCCTCGAACACGCCGGGGTGGCCCTCGTCGACGGCGCGCTGTGCGGAGCGGCGGGCACGGGCGCCGTCCGGCTGAACTTCGCCACGCCGCGGCCGGTGCTCGCTCAGGCCGTCGAGCAGATGGGCGCCGCGCTGGCCGCGCGCTGAGCCAGGCCGGCCCGCCGGGTCAGGGCACCCGCAGCTCCCGCGGGACGCGGGCCGCCGAGGGATGCAGCCCCTGCCGCCACCGGTGGGACGACGCGGCCGGACGGGCCATGGGCAGGTGCTCGGGCGCCGCCGGCCGGGCCAGCAGGAACCCGCCGGCCGAGTCCACGCCGAGCGCGCTCAGGGTGCGCAGCTGCTGCAGGCGGGGTGCCGCCCTCCTCGAGGTGGGCGAGGACGAGGGACTGCGCGGCCGACAGCCGCGGCCAGCCCCGCCGTGCCAGCTCTCTCCGGGCGCCCTCGTCGAACCACCGACCGGCCAGCAGCAGCAGGCGCGCCAGGGGCGGCTCGGGCCCGAACACCGGCCGGTCCACCCGGCCAGGTCAGGGGACGCGGGAGGCTCGCCGGTCAGGTCGGGAACGCGCCGGCCCCGGCTGCGACACCGCTGCCCCGGACGGGTGAGGTCCGCGGACGCCGGCTGCAGCCCCCCGGCCGCGGCGACGAAGACCTCCGCATGCTCGACGGACTCCACGGCCGCCTCGCGACCGCCCTCCCCGAGGGCCGGCATCTTCCGGAGGACGTCTGGCGACGGCGCCACCGGGTCATCCTCTGGGTGGCCGTCCTCCAGGCCGGAGGGCTGGGGATCATGGCCGCGCTGGCCGGCCGGACGCCCCTGACCGCGCTGCTGCTCACCGTCGCGGTGGCCTACCCGCTGACCTTCGGGCTGCTGCCCGGGGCCGGCCGCGGGCTGCGCTCGGCCGCGGCCACGGCCAGCCTGCTCGCCGCCTCGGTGGCGTTGGTGTACCTGATGGACGGCCTCACCGAGGCGCACTTCCACTTCTTCGTCATGGTCGGGCTCTCGGCGCTGTACCAGAACTGGGTGCCGTTCGGGATGGCGCTGGCCGTCGTCCTGGCCCACCACGGCGTCGTCGGCGCCCTGTTCCCGCATGCAGTGTTCGGGCACGACAGCGCGCGGCACTCGCCCTGGACGTGGTCGCTGGTCCACGGGGCCTTCGTCCTCGCCGCCAGCCTCGCGCATCTCGCGGCCTGGCGGCTCAACGAGCAGCAGGGGCTGCGCGACCCGCTGACCGGCCTGGCCAACCGCACCCTCCTGGTGGAGACCACCAACCGGCTGCTGGCCCGGCGCTCGGGCCCGGTCAGCGTGCTCTTCCTCGACCTCGACGACTTCAAGGACGTCAACGACTCCCGCGGGCACGCCGCGGGCGACCAGCTGCTGACGACCGTGAGCCGGCGGCTCGAGGGCTGCGTCCGGCCGGTCGACCAGGTGGCCCGGCTGGGTGGGGACGAGTTCGCCGTGGTCGTCGCCGGCTCCTCCGCCGTCGCCGCGGAGATCGGCGGGCGCATGCTCACGGCGCTGGCCGATCCGGTGTCCGTCGACGGGCGGTCGATCCCGGTGCGGGTCAGCATCGGCGTGGCCGACTCCACCTCGGCCGCCGACCGCTCCGCCGACACGCTGCTGCGCAACGCCGACCTGGCGATGTACCTCGCCAAGGCCTCGGGCAAGAACCGCGTGGTCGTGTACGCCGAGGGGATGGACCGGGCCGCCCAGGCCAAGGCGGAGCTGGTCGCCGACCTCGGCTCCGCCGTCGCCGCCGGCCAGCTCGCCGTCCACTACCAGCCGACCGTCGACCTGGCCGAAGGGACGACGACCGGCTACGAGGCGCTGCTGCGCTGGCAGCACCCGACCCGCGGCCTCGTGGCCCCGGCGGAGTTCGTCCCGCTCGCCGAGGAGAGCGGCGCCATCGTCGAGATCGGCCGCTGGGTGCTCGCGGAGGCCACCCGCCAGGCCGCGGAATGGTCTGCGCAGGCCGGGCGGCCGATCGACATGGCGGTCAACCTCTCCCCCCGGCAGCTGCTGGACGACGACGTGGTGTCGACCGTGCGGGCCGCGCTCGCCACGAGCGGGCTGCCCGCCGGCCAGCTGACCCTCGAGGTCACCGAAGGGGTGCTCATCGACGACGTGGAGATGGTGGTCGACACGTTCCGGGCCCTCCGCACGCTCGGCGTCCGGATCGCCATCGACGACTTCGGCACCGGCTACTCCAGCCTGTCCTACCTGCGCCGGCTGCCCGCGGACGTGGTGAAGATCGACCGCAGCTTCGTGCAGGACCTGGGCGCCGGCGGCCGGTCGACGACGCTGGTCGCCTCGATCATCGAGCTGGCCCGCAGCCTGCACCTGGAGGTGGTCGCCGAGGGCGTCGAGACCGAGGAGCAGCACGCCGTCCTCGACCGGCTGGCCTGCTCGCACGCGCAGGGGTACCTGTTCGGCCGCCCCCAGCCCGCCGCCGTCCAGCGGCCCGCCGGACCGGCACCCGTCCCCGTCCCCCGGCCGGGGACCGAGCTCGCCGCCCGACGCTGACCGGCCGGGTCAGGACGGCCGGTTGCCCACGGCCACCGGCCGGTCCGGGTCGGCGCTGTACTGCGACCACGACCCCGGGTACAGCCGGCCCGGCGGGAAGCCGGCCAGCTCCAGGGCGAGCAGGTCGAGGCAGGCGGTGACGCCGGAGCCGCAGTAGGAGACCACGTCGCTGTCCGCGGTGACCCCGGCCGCGGCGAAGGTCCGGCGCAGCTCGTCGGGCGGGAGGAGCCGGTCCGCGGCGTCCAGGGTCGCCCGGTACGGCACGTTGACCGCGCCGGGCACGTGACCGGCCCGCGGGTCGACCGGCTCCCGGTCGCCGCGGTACCGGTCGGGGTCGCGTGCGTCGAGCACCACCGCCCCCGGGTCGACGGCGTCCTCGGCGCCGGCCAGCCGCTCGGCCGGCCACGGCCGGGGTGGGAACACCGCCGGCGCCGGGTCGGGCGCCGCCTGCTCCAGCGGGCCGTCCCAGGCGGCCAGCCCGCCGTCGAGCAGCGCCGCCTCGTGCCCGGTCACCCGCAGCATCCACACCAGACGCGCGGCGACGGCCCCGCCGGCGTCGTCGTAGGCCACCACGGAATCGCCGTCGCCGATGCCGAGCGAGGCCATGCCCTCGGCGAACACCTCCGGGTCGGGCAGCGGGTGGCGCCCCTGGGCGGGGTCGGCGGGCGCGGCCAGCCACCGGTCCAGGTCGACGAAGACCGCGCCGGGCAGGTGCCCTGCGTCGTAGGCGGCCCGGCCGGACCGCCCGTCGAGGTACCAGCGGACGTCGGCGAGCACGACGTCGGCGCGGAAGGCGCGCAACCAGATCGGGTCGACGACAGGTGGCATCACGGCTGCGACCCTACGGCCGCGTCCGCCCGCCGCGCCGTGGGCGGACGGCGACGAGCGCGCCGCACCGGATGGACGCTCCCGCCGTCCTCGCTGCGGCCGGCCGGCTGCTGCCCCCGGGCGGAGCGGTCGCGGTGGTCACCCAGGGCCGCCCGCTCCGGCTGGGCGGCCCCATCGGCGGCGATGTCGCAGTCGACGGAACCGCATCGGGTCGTGGACGGCCATATCGGCGTCGACCGAGCCGCCGGGCGAGTCGACGGACAGGTGGATGTCGCGCTCCGGGTCCTCGGCCGGCAGCAGCATCTGGGCGGCCAGCGGGTTGGCGACGGCGTCGTCGACCTGGCTGCCCAGGACGACGATCCGCTCCCTGAGCAACCGCTCGAAGACGGCGTCCTGCAGGCCTCATGGCCCGGCGGCCGATCCGGTGCTGTGCACGGCCCCCGCCTCCTCCGGAATGGACGTGCCCACGGTCCGGAGTCTGTCGGGAATGGCGTCGGAGGACACGGTGGAATGGCCGCATTTCGCCGTTGGCGAGACCATTCCGCTGTCGGCAGGATGGCGTCGACAGGAGCCTGCGTGGAATGGCACGGCGACGTCACCCGTCCGGGTGGGGAGCCGTCAACGACCGCGGCCTCCCGGTCGATGGAGACGAGGGCGCCACCGGGCGTCGGTCAGCGGGATCACAGGAGGAGTGCGGTGCGCAGAGCCGACGGCTGGGCCCACGTCGCAGTCGTCCTCGCCGGCGTCGTGGGCGTCGCGTCGCTGCCGGCCGGCCCGTGGCAGCCCGCCGCCGAGGTCGGGGTCTACCTGCTGGGCGTGACCGCCGTCGCCCAGGGGCTGCGTCGCAACCGGCCCACCGCCGCCCTCGGCTGGCGGCTGCTGGCCGCCGCGCTCGCGGCGTTCGCGCTGAGCAGCGCCGCGGAGGCCGCCGAGCTCGCCGGGGTCGCCCCCGGGGCGAGCGGGGCCGTCGAGAGCGGCCTGGACGTCGCCGGCTACGGCGCCCTGCTGGCCGCGGCCCTCGCCGCGCTGGTGGCCGGCCGGGGACGCCGGAACCCGGGCGCCTGGGCGGACACCGCCACGCTCCTGCTCGCCGCCGGCCTGGCGGTGGCCACCTTCGTCGACGGGCCGGACGGCCTCGGGCAGGAGAACGGCGAGCTGACTCTCGGCCTGCCGCTGCTGTCGGCCGTGGTGCTCGTCGCCGGGGTGCGGGTGGCGCTGCCCGGCAACGGCCGGTCGGTCAGCGGGGTGGCCGTCTGCGTCGCCGGCGCGCTCGCTCTGGCCGGCTGGGCCGCCAAGCTGACGAGCACGGCCGGCGAGCTCCCGCCGCTCCTCGAGTACCTGCCCCTCCTGGCCGTCGCGCCGGTCGCCCTCGCCGCCAACCATCCCTCCAGCCGCAACCTGGGCCGGGCGCCCGACCCGGACTCGGCGTTCACGGCCGGCCGGATCGTCGGCCTCGGCGCCGCGCTCCTGGTCAGCCCGGCCCTGGTGTTGTTGTGGACCGTGCGCCACGGCGGCAACGGGTACCTGCTCGGCGCGGGCATCGGCCTGCTCACCGCGCTGGCCCTGTGGCGGCTCGGGCGGCTAGACAGCGAGCGGCACCACGCCCAGGCGGCGCTCGCCGCCAGCGACGCACGGCTGCGGGTGCTGCTGGAGAACGCCGCCGACGTCATCGCGATCGTCGACGCCGCCGGCCGGGTCACCTACGTCAGCCCCGCGGTCGGGTCGCTGCTCGGCCGGACCGCCGCCGACGTCCTCGGCCGCCGCGCCCTGGCGATGGTCGACCCGGGCGACCGCACCCGCCTGCTGCGCGCGATCGTCGGCCGGCCCGCGTCGGCCGGGGAGGTCGTGGACGCCGACGTCCCCCTGCGGCACGCCGACGGGACCACCCGGTGGGTCGAGGCGAAGGTCAGCGGCCGGGTGAGCGCACCGGGCGTCGAGGGCTGGGTCGTCAACCTCCGGGAGGTCACCGACCGCAAGCTGCTGGAGGAGGAGCTGCGCCACCGCGCGGGCACCGACCCGCTGACCGGCCTGGTGAACCGGGCGGAGTTCTGGCACCGGCTCACCGTGGCCACGGCGGCGATCGACCCGGGTGCCTGCCCGGCCGTGCTCTTCGTCGACCTCGACGGGTTCAAGGCGGTCAACGACGTCCTCGGCCACGCCGCAGGTGACGAGCTGCTCGTCGCCGTCGCCGGCCGGCTGTCCAACGCCGTCCGCTCCGGTGACTGCGTCGCCCGCCTCGGCGGCGACGAGTTCGCCGTCCTGCTGGGCGCGGCCGACGCCGAGCGGCTCCGTCGGGTCGGCGACCGGCTCGTCGATGCGCTGCGCGAGCCGGTCCGGCTCGGCGGGCGCACCGCCGCCGTCACCGCCAGCGTCGGCGGCACCCTCGCCATCCCCGGCGACACCCCCGAGACGCTGCTGCACCGCGCCGACACCGCCATGTACGCGGCCAAGCGCGACGGCAAGGACCGAATCGAGCTGCACTCCCCCGCGGGCGCTCCCGCCGCGGTGTGAGCCGGACGGCCCGCAGGGCCGGACATGACGGACCCGTGGCGGTCGCCCCCGCCCGGGCATCGACCGGCCGGCCGCGGGGCAGGTGGTCCCCATGCGGCGGTGGATCGTGCGGGTGCTGGTCGCGGTCGCCGTCCTGCTCGTCGGCCTGGGCGTCTACGGGGTCCTCGTCGAGCCGCGGCTGATCCTCGACGAGGACCGACTCGAGGTGACGCTGCCGCGCCTCGACGAGCGGTGGGCGGGCACCGAGGTGGCCCTGCTCTCCGACCTCCAGGTGGGCATGTGGTGGGCCAACACCGGCATGGTCGAGCGCGCGGTGCGGCGGGCGGTGGAGGCCGAACCGGACGTCGTCCTGCTCGGCGGGGACTTCCTGTACAGCAGCTCACCGAGCATCGCCGAGCAGGTGGACACGGTCCTGGAGCTGCTGGACCCGCTGGTCGACGCGGGGATCCCGACCTTCGCCGTCCTGGGCAACCACGACCTCGCCGTCGGGGCGGCCGACGAGCTGACCGCGATGCTGGAGGGCGCCGGCATCCCCGTCCTGACCAACGAGTCGGCTCCGGTCCCCGGCGGGTCGGGACCGGGCGGGCTGTACGTCGTCGGCGTGGGGCCGGCGCTGCGGGACGTCGCCGACGCGGAGGAGGCGCTCGGCGAGGTACCCGACGGGGCGGCCCGCGTGGTCCTCGCGCACAACCCGACTGTCTTCCCCGACCTGCCCGCCGGCAGCGCCCCGCTCGCGCTCGCCGGCCACACGCACTGCGGGCAGGTGGTCATCCCCGGCGTGCCGTTCTCCTACGTCGGCCTCACCGAGGAGGAGGCCCGGGTGGCGGAGGGCTGGGCACCGGAGGGCTACGGGGAGCCCGGCAACCGGCTGTTCGTCACGTGCGGTCTGGGCTTCAGCCATCTCCCCGTGCGGATCAACGCGCCGCCCGAACTGGTGCTCGTGGAGCTGCGCCCGGCCGGCGGCTGAGCGTCGCGGCCGGCGGGGCGTGCGACGACTGCGTGACGGTTCGGCCGGATCGGCTGCTGCGGGTGCCGGGCTCCGTCACCGTGGGAGGCGGGTCGCACGCCGGCGCACACCGGAGTCCGTCGGCGTGCGCCCCCTGTGGACCGAGACCGGCGGAACGGACGCCACCGCCACCCTCCAGGCGCTGCTCGGCACCGGCCACCTCGCGGAGGCGCACGCCTGGCGGGACCGGCCGCGCGCGGTCGCCGGGAACCCCGCCGACCTGCGGATCATGCCTGCGGATCATGCCTGCGGATCAGGTACGCCCTCGACGGCTCCTGCCGGATCCCGGAGTGGCCGACGCGCTCGCCGGCATCGGCGGCCGCGCCGGGGTCGAGGCCCGCTCCACCCGGCTGACGTCGCCGCCGGGCGGCAGGGGGGCGACGCACCGCAGGCGCTCAGCCGCGTCGGGCTGGTCGACACCGCCCGCCACCTCTCCGGCACCCGGCCGGCCGCAGCCGCCGCCTCCGTCGGCGGCGGCGACCCCGCCGCCCCCGCCCAGCGGGCACACGAGGCAAGCACCGGGTCCAGCACCGCCCGGACGGGATCGGGACCGGCCGGTGAACGGGCAGCGGCACGAGCAGACCAGGGGCACGGGCGGCGGTCCGGAGGAGATCGGGCGGGCTCACCGCACCTCCGGGCGACGCACCGGCACCGTGGGGTCACTCCCCCACGGCGGTCACGAGTGCCAGCAACGCGGCGTAGACGACCAGCCCGACCATGAACCACCGGTAGCTGGACCGGCCGGTCGCGGGCAGCTCCTCCTTGAAGACGTTGAGCAGGATCGACCCGCCGAGCAGTGCGGTGAGCAGGGCGACCAGCAGCGTGCTGGTGGGCGCGAAGATCGCGTCGAGCACCCAGCCGACGACCAGCGCCCCGGCGAGCAGGACCCGTCCCGAGCGGGGGAAGCGCCGCGGGTAGTGCTCCTCGAGCGAGCGGTCGGTCAGGACGAAGTGCAGCCCCATCGCGATGGTGAAGAGGACGGCGAAGGCGACGCCGGTCCGCAGTCGCAGCGCCATCGTGTAGGTGATCAGCGCGTTGTAGACCATGAACGAGCCCAGGTGCAGCCAGTACACCCCGGCCGGCTCGAGCCCGCGGCCCGCGGCCGAGGCGCCCACCGGTCCGGAGGGCCCGCCTGCGGCACCCCCGTCCCCGGCCCGGACGCTGCTGCGCGACGGTGCGGGCGCGCGCCGGTCGGCCAGGCGCTGCAGCCCGTAGAAGGCGGCGAACCCGGCCAGCGCGACGAGGAAGATGCCGAGGTCGACCAGCGGGGTCGGCTCCACCACGTCGGAGAGCACCTCGCCGACCGCCTCGTTGCCCTCGGCGATCTCGGGAAGCAGGTGCAGGAACACGTAGGCGACGGCCAGCCCGCCGGCGAACGAGGCGGTGGCCCGCTCGGGCACCAACGGGAGCTTGCGGATGTGCGGCGCGGCGAGATGGAGGGCCGCCAGCAGCACCGTGGCGACCAGCGCACCGATGAGGCTCTGCGTCGTCGACACGACGGGTCAGCCCCGGCCGGCGGCACCGGGCGCGCCTGCACCGATGCGGGCAGGCGGGGCGGACGCCGGTCCGGGGACGGGGGCGGCCACGGCGGTAGGGGACGGGGCGGTGGGCACAGGGCACTCCTCGCTGCGACCGGCTGCTGCGGCCGACGACGGTCGGGGACGGGTCGGGGCTGCCCCCGACGGCCCGGACCGTTCCCCGTCGGCCCGTTCGTCACGCTTCCGTGATGCCGGGCGGCCCGAGGGATGACGGCAGCTCAGGCGCGGCCGGCTCCTGCGACGCACCCTCGTGGGTCCTCCTTCGCAGGCATGCTGGTCCTCGCCCTGGTGACGGCGCTGGCCGCGGTGCTCGGGCTCGCGGGGCGCCTGCGTGCGCGCGGGCCGGCGGCGTCCGGAGCGATGAGCGGCCCGGGCGGTGAGCAGCGCCGTGTCGTGCGGCCAGGAAGCCGGCCGGTGTCCCGGGAACGGTCCGGTCGGCCACCACGCAGCTGCCGTCGGAGCCGCCGCAGGAAGCCGTGGGCGTCACGGCCCTGCAGGAGATCGCCCGGCGGTTCGCCGGGCGGCCCCGGCTGTGGCGCGACGACGTCGACCGTGACCACCGCGAACGGGCCTACGTCGAGCTCTTCACCACCGAGCGCCTGGACGTGCAGGCCATCTCCCGGATGTCGGCCGGGGACGACACCGGCTCCCACGATCGCCCGCACCGGCGAGGCGGAGTGGGGATACTCGACGGTGGTGCGTGGAGCCGGCGCAGCGGGCGGACACGGTGACGAGCCCCGGAAGCGCGGTCCGTCCCGCACACCCGTGGGCGACCCCGAGCGCTCCCGACCACCGAGGAGCTGGAGATGACGACCGACCACGCCGGTCCGGGCGGCGCGGAGCGCGCCGAACGGCCGGGCGTCCTCCGGTGGCTGTACTACGCCATGGGCGGCGGCCTGCCGGCCCGCTACTCCCCCTGGGTGCTGCACGACACCACGACGCGCACCTGGGGACTGCGGCACGTGTCCCGCGCCCTCGTCCAGATGGCGGTCCCGATCGCGCTGGTCGTCCTGCTCCTCCCCGGCCCGGTCTGGATCCGGCTGATGACCGCCCTGGGCGGACTGGCCCTCGGCCTGATCTTCTCGCTGGCCTACATGACCGAGACCACCGAGAACCGGGTCAAACGGGCGGGCTACACGCCGGGGACGGCGCAGACCGTCCGCGACCGGGCCTCCCGGGACCGTGAGACCCGCCAGTCCGAGCGCCGCCGGGCCGCGGCCGCGAAGCGGGCAGCCCGCTACCGGGCACGCGAGGGCCGCTGAACGAGCGCCCGGGTCGGGCCACGAGCCTCATGCGGCGGGTCGGCCGAGCACCTCGGCGAGGGTCACCTGCCCGGCCCGCCGCCGGTCCACGACGACGACGGACCGGACGCCGGCGCGGCCGTCCGGGCCGGCGACGGTGTCCAGCAGCGTGCTCCAGCGGGTGGCGTGCCGGCGCATCGACCGCGTGGGGATCCGCCGGGCACGGGCGGCCTGCCCGCTCTCGGCGAGGTCCTGCGACGCGTCGAGCAGCACCAGGCGGACCGAGCGACCGGCGCGCCGCGCGGCACGCAGCACCGCCGCCCGCCACCACGGCCGGGTCCAGGGGTCGGTGAGGACGACGACCGGCGCGGGCCCGGCGATGTGGTGCAGCACCCGCACCCGGTGCCACGCGTGCACGACGGGGCGGAGCAGGCGGTAGGGCAGCCGCAGGCCGGTCCTCCGCAGCCGGGCGGCGACGTCCTCGGAGTCGAGGCCGACGACCCCGGGCACCTGCTCGGCGAGCAGTCGTCGCAGCAGCGTGGTCTTGCCGCTGCCGGGGAGTCCGCCGACGACCACCAGGACGCCGTGGGGCGCGGCGCGCCCGCGGAGCCGTCGGGCACCGCCGGCGACCGGTCCGGTGTGCACGGCCATGTGCCCACCTCCTCTCGTCTCCGGGCTCCACGATCCCCCTCCCGTCCCCGGGAGAGCTCATCCATCGGCCGGGCGTGGCCCGAAGGGGTACCCGGTCCGGCGTCCTCCGGCAAGGCCCGACGGCCGGCTGGACCCGCCTCGACCGTCCCGGTCCGCCAATCCACGCCGTCGTCCGATCCGACGCCCGGGCCCCGGGATGCCGCCGCCTCCCGAGCGGTGCCGCCCGGGAGGCGGCGCCGCTCGGGGCGCCGGCGGGATCAGTCGTCGTCGCCGGGACCGCCGTGCCGGCCGGCCCCGTGCGGGTGGTCGTCGCGGGGAGAGGTGACCCGCTCGGTGACGCGCTGCTCCAGGTCGGCCAGGCGCTCGTCGGCCGCCTCCTGCGTGGTCCGACCGTCCTCGACGGCCTCCGCGATGCCCTCCCGCTCGGCCTCGACGAGGGCCGCGACCAGCGTGTCGAGCTCGACGCCCTGCTCCTCGGCGACCTGCGCGAGCGTGGCCCCGTCGGCCTCCAGCGCGGTCCGCAGCTCGTCCTCGCCCGTCCCGAGCGCGGTCGCGACGGCCGTCAGGTCGTGGCCGCCGCGGTGGTGGTCACCGTGACCGCCGAGCCCGGCCTCGCCCAGGGTGCTGGCCACCTCGTCGGCCTGCTCCTGGGTGAGGGACCCGTCGTCCACCAGGCCGGAGAGCGCGTCCCGGATCCGGTCCACCACGGACGACGATGCGCCACCCGTCGATGCCGTGTCGGCGAGCGCCGGGACGGCCACGGCCAGGCCGGTGAGCGTCAGGGCGCCGGCGGCTGCGGCGACGACCAACTTCTTGCGCACGGGAACACCTCCGTCTGCGGCCGGCGTGTCCGACCGTCGCGCAGGAGCGTCGGCGCCGGACCTGTGGCGGTGCTGTCAGCGCCCCGTGGCGTCGCTGGGGATGCCCGGTCTCCCCAGCTACCCGCGCCTCGACGGTGGCCCGGGCGCCGTGCCGGTGCAGGAGGTCAGCGCGGCGAGCGCCCCGGGTTCCCGCCCGTGACCAGCGCGGTCGCCCCTGCCGCCGCTACGGTGGCGCGGTGCGCGGCGGGGAGGGCAGGACGATCGGCGTCAGCCGGTCTCCCCGGGGCAACCCCGGGGCAACGCAGCGAGTCGGGCATCGCGTCACCCGCCAGCAGGCGCGCTCCGCGCACGCCCTGGCGACTCCCTCAGGGGGCGGCTGCCTCCCTCGCCGCGCACCCCGGTGACGGCCCGCGCCCGCTCGCACGTGACCGCCTCGGGTATCGCGACGGCGCTGCTGGCCGGGCCGTGGTCGCGGCGCACGATGGTCCGCCGGGTGTCGGTCGCCCTCGGGTTCGCGCGGGCGCCGCGCTGGGTGGGCGCGCTGGTCGACGAGGTGCTCGCCGCGTACGTCTCCGCCCCGGCCGACCGGCCGCGGGAGCTGGCCGCGTTCGTGACCACCACGCAGGCATGGCAGCGGATGGGCGCGCTGCGGCGCGTCGTCCACCGGCGGCCGGTCGCGACCTCGGTGGTGCGGCACCGCTTCGGCGTCCCGCCCCTGCCGGACGCTGCCGCGCTGGCCCGCCTGCTGGACCTCGACCAGGGCGAGCTGGCCTGGTTCGCCGACGTCCGGGGTCTGGAGCGCACCGCCGGCGAGCCGCTGCGGCACTACCGCTGGCACGCGGTCGAGCGCCGCGGCGGGCTGCGGCTGCTGGCCGAGCCCAAGCCCCGGCTCAAGGAGATCCAGCGGCGGCTGCTGCGGCACGTCCTCGTCCCGGTTCCGGTGCACGACGCCGCGCACGGGTGCGTGCCCGGCCGGTCGGTGCGGACGGCGGCCGCGCCGCACGCCGGCAGCGCCGTCGTCCTCGGCATGGACCTGGAAGCCTTCTTCGCCTCGGTCACAGCGCCCCGGATCTGGGGCCTGCTGCAGGGCACCGTGGGGCTGACCGAGCCGGTCGCCCACCTGGTCACCGGGCTGGTGACGACGAGCGTGCCGACATCGGTGTGGCGGGCGCTCCCTCTGCCGGACGGCACGGACGCCCGCGAGCGACACCGGAGACTGGGACAGCGGCTGGCCGCACCGCACCTGCCGCAGGGCGCACCGACCTCGCCGGCCCTGGCCAACCTGGTCTGCTACCGCCTCGACCGCCGGCTGGCCGGCCTGGCCTCGGCCTTCGGCGCCCGCTACACCCGCTACGTCGACGACCTGACCTTCAGCGGCGACCGGCGCATCGAGACGGGCCGGCTCGCCGCGCTGGTCACCGGGATCGCCGCCGAGGAGGGCTTCCGGATCAACCCCGCCAAGACGCGCGTGGCCGGCGCCGGCTCGCGGCAGCGGGTGCTCGGCGCCGTGGTTAACACCCGGCCCACCCTCCCGCGGCCCGAGCGGGATGCGCTTCGTGCGCTGCTGCACAACTGCGCCCGGCACGGCTGGGCCAGCCAGACCCGCGAGCACGACCCGGCGACCTTTCGTGAGCACGTCCTCGGCCGCGTCGCCTGGGCCGCCTCGTTGGACCCCGTGTTCGGGGCGCGGCTGCACGCACTGGCCCGGCGGGTCGACTGGAGCTGACACCGGCGCACAGGTCGACGGCGAACGTCCCCTCGGCGGCGCCGGGCACAGGCCGGAACCCGCACCGGCGATAGAGGTGCACGGCCGGGTTGCCCCGCTCGACGCTCAGGCTCACCCGCTCGATGCCCCGGCGGCGGGCCACGGCGAGCGCCGCATGCAGCAGCTCGTTGCCGATCCCCAGGCCGCGGTCCGCGGGCGCCACCCAGATGCTCAACTCGGGGATGCCGTCGGCCACGAAGCCGTAGCCCGGGTCGCGGGTGCCGAGGAACAGCGCCCACACCACACCAGCGGTTCTCCCGTTCCGCGCGGCCACCAGGCCGAAGTCGCCCCGATCCCGCCGAACCTCGGTGTAGTGGCGGAGGTCGGGCTGCTCGTCGACGTCGCGGAGGGTGAAGCGCTCCTCGCCGGTCCAGTTGAGGTTGGCCAGGGTCGCCGACCGCAGCAGGTCCCGGTCGTCGGCGGTCAGCGGTCGGGTGGTCACCAGGATCGCCACGGGACTCTACTGTCGCACCCGGCGGGCGGCCGCGGTGAGGCGACCTCTCCCTGTACCGGTCGACGAGCTGGGGACCCCGGTTCGCATGATCGGACCGATCCTCAGTACGGCGGCGGGGTGGTGACCGCGGTGAGGCCAGTAGGCGTGGTGACGGTCAGCGTGCCGTCGGGTTCGAGGGTGTGGGTCCAGCCCGGCGCCTGATGTTTCCCGCGATGGTCACCGGTGCAGTAGCCGGCCAGGTTGGCCGCGCTGGTCTCACCCCCGGCGGCGTACGGCCGGTGGTGGTCGAGCTCGCCGGCCGTGGGCACCCAGCGGCGGCAGCCGGGAAACCGGCACCGCCGATCCCGGGCCCGGCCGGTCCGGTCGAGGGCGGCACCGGGCCCGTAGCCCTCGGTGGGGCCCGGGGCGCGCGACCCGGGGCGGCCGGTCAGGTCGTGCGTGCACTCCTCGGGCCGGCGCCGGCAGGCGCGGGCGCCGCAGTGCGCCACCCGGCGCAGCCCGGGCAGATCGGTCAGCGTCCGGAAGGCGCCGGTGACCGCGTCGGCGAGCACGATCCGCGGCCGGTCGGCCAATCCACCTCCGGCGGTGGCGGCCA
>NZ_SPQN01000060.1 GCF_004571065.1 Geodermatophilus sp. DF01-2 | reverse complement strand
AGGACGGTGCCGGTCTCGCTGAAGCCGAGCGGGGTCACCGCGAGGACGGTGAGCAGGGCGAGCGTCGGAACGGCGCGGCTGACGTTGGAGAGGGCGACGATGGCGCCGGCCCCCCGGCCGCTGCGGCGCCGAGCAGCAAGGAGGGGACGGCCCCCGCCCACCTTGGCCGGGCCCGCTCCCCCACGGCGGTCAGCGCCAGCCCGGCCACGGCGGTGAGCCCGAGCAGGGCCAGGACCGCGGCGGTCACCCGGCCGCCCGGGCGAGCAGCCGGGCGGCGGTCGGCCGCAGCTCCCGCTCCAGTTCCCAGAGCCCTGCGGCCAGCCGCTGGCCCACCGCCTGGCGGGAGATGCCCAGCGCGGCGGCGGCGTCGGCCTGGGTGCGGCCGGCGGCGACCAGCCCGATCGCCTCCCAGGCCTGCGCGCTGCGGCGCTGCACGACGACGGCGAGTGCGGTCAGCACCGCCTGGACGTCCCCGGCGTCCGACGGGACGGCGCCGCGCACGGCGAGCCGGACGCTGCGCTGCTTGGCCGCGTCGACCGCCCGGCGGGCGCAGAGATACGCCGGCCCCGCGCCCGCGCGGGTGCTGTCGGGCAGCGGCGTCCGCACCGGGCCGGCGCCCACGCCGATGCTCCAGCCGCCCTCCCGCACCAGGTCGAGGACGACGTCGACGACGACCGCGGCGTCGTCGAGCACGCCCTGGAACTCGTCGCCCGCCGTCCGCTCGAAGGGCAGCACGGTCGGGACGCCGGCGGCCAACCGCCGCAGGACGCCGGCGACCCGGTCCGGCCCCCGGCGGCTGCCCTGCTGGTCGACGGTCAGCACGAACGGCACCGCGCAAGCCTGTCAGCTTTCATCGACCGAGGCAAGTCTCAGAACTTGTCGGCGACCTCCGGGGGGACCCGCCCGTGGCGACCGGACCCCACCGCTCGACGGTGATCCGGAGCAGCGACCTGCCTTGCCGCGTCGTCGCCGCCCGGTACTCGTCCCGGTCCGGGTGTTCCCCACTGATCGCCCGGTAGTAGTCGACGAGCGGCTCGAGCGCCTCGGGCAGGTCCAGCACCTTCGCCCGGCCGTCGACCTGCACCCCCGGGCCGCCGAAGTCGTCGGAGAGCACGCACAGCGAGACGGCGGGCGGCCCTCCTGCAGGGTCCCGCCGCGGGCCTCGTCCCGGGTCCCACCCCGAGCCTGCGAAGGGTGGGGAGGACGACGTCCTTCCACGGTGGGGGTAGGAGGGTCCTTCTACCGGCCCTGGTCGTCCAGGCCGCAGGTGACCGGGGAGAGCTGCACGCCCCCCTCGCTGCGGCGGGTCACCAGCACCGCCTGGTGGCAGGGGCGGAGGAACTCCTCGAGGGCGGCCCGGTCGACCCGGTCGGAGGTCGCGGTCTTCGGCACGTGCTGGACGCTACGACGGCGGACCGTGATCGTTCTCCGCAGTCCCGGGTAGGAACTGTGCTGTGATCAGTCGCATGAGGCTCCGCTCGTCCGACCGCTCCGGGTCGTCACCCGCACCCGACCGGTCCGAGGAGGCGCCCACGGCCAGCGGCCGGACCCCGAGCTTCGCCGCCGTCCCGACGGCTGCCGTCTCCGCCACCCCGGCGCCCAGCCCCGAACGCGGGCCACGCCTGCGGAAGGGGGTCCGGGCGCTGGCCGTCGCCGCGGCCCAGGTGCTGCTCATCGCCGCAGGGATCGTCGTGGTCGGCTGGGTGCTCGGCAAGCTGTGGTCGGTCCTGCTGCCGGTCATCCTCGGGTTGCTGTTCGCGACCGTCCTGTGGCCGCCCACCCGGCTGCTGCGCCGGCTCCGCTTCCCGCCGGCCCTGGCCGCGCTCGTGGCGGTCGTCGGCTTCCTCGCCGCCATCGTGGGCATCTTCGTGTGGATCGTCCCGCAGGTGGCCGGCGAGGCCGGCGCGCTGGCCGACGCGGTCGTCGCCGGGCTGCAGGATCTGCAGGCGTGGGTCACCGGCCCGCCGCTCAACCTCGGTGAGGACCAGATCGGTCAGGCGGTCGACCAGGTCATCAACACCGTGCAGAACAACGCACAGACCATCGCCAGCTACGCGCTCACCGGCGCCACGGCGATCGGCAGCTTCCTGATCAACCTGGTGCTCGCCCTGGTGCTGGCCTTCTTCTTCGTCAAGGACGGGCCGCGCTGGCTGCCCTGGCTGGCCGCGCAGACCGGCACCCGGGTGGCGCCGCACGTGGCGGCGCTGTCGTACAAGATGTGGACGGCCGTGTCGGAGTTCATCCGGCTGCAGGCCCTCGTCGGGTTCGTCGACGCGTTCTTCATCGGTCTCGGCCTGTGGATCCTCGACGTCCCGCTGGTGCTGCCACTCGCGGTCCTGACCTTCCTCGGCGCCTTCATCCCGATCATCGGCGCCTTCGTCGCCGGCGCTCTCGCGGTGGTCGTCGCGCTGGTCAGCCAGGGGTTCACGACGGCGCTGATCGTGCTGGGCATCGTCCTGCTCGTGCAGCAGCTCGAGGGCAACGTGCTGCAGCCGATCATCCAGGGCCGAGGCCTGAACCTGCACGCCGCCGTGGTCATCCTCGCGGTCGCCGCAGGGGCCAACCTCGCCGGGATCATCGGCGCCTTCCTCGCGGTTCCCGTGGCCGCGCTCATCGCCGTCGTCTACCGGTACCTCCGCGACGAGCTCGACGGCCGATCGCCGGAGATCGCCGACGACGGCACGCGGGTCACGGTCACCGGCGACGACGCGGGGTCCACGGTCGTCCGAGAACGAGTCGATGCGCCCGCGCACGACGGGCGGACCGACTCGGTGGAGGGCACGGCGGAGGACACGGCGGAGGACACGGCGGAGGACACGGCGGACCGACCGAGGTGACCTCACCCACCGCGGGTCACCCGGGGAATGAGGGCCCCGCGCCGAGAGCTGTACGGCGGAGATCCGCGAGTCGGAGGAGGCACCACCGTGGCACAGCGACCGGAGCAGCTCGTCGAGCTGCTCGCCGAGGCCGAGCCGTTCCTCGCCCGTGAGGCCGGGGTCTCCGGGGCGACGCGACGCCGCGGCCTGGTGCTCGTGCACGACCTCGCCGGTGAGTTCGACGCCGCCTCCGCCGGGGCGCTGGCCGGCGCGCACCTGCTCGCGGCGCTGCCGCAGCAGGTGATCGCCCGCTTCGACGCCGACAGCCTGGTCGACTACCGCGGTCACCGGCCGCGGATGACCTTCCACGGCGACCGCTACGAGTCCTTCAGCGCTCCGGAGATCCAGCTGTACGCCCTGGAGGACGACGCCGGGGAGCCGTTCCTGCTGCTGCACGGCGTCGAGCCGGATTTCGCCTGGGAGCGTTTCGTGGCCGCGGTCGGCGGGCTGGTCGAGCGGTTGGGTGTCACGTCGGTCGTCGCGCTGC
Source organism: Geodermatophilus sp. DF01-2 (assembly GCF_004571065.1). Classification (GTDB taxonomy): domain Bacteria; phylum Actinomycetota; class Actinomycetes; order Mycobacteriales; family Geodermatophilaceae; genus Geodermatophilus. Next base: position 25,040 of record NZ_SPQN01000060.1, on the reverse strand, counting down.
AGGCCATCCCGATGCCGGTGCCGCACACCCGGCCGGTCACCGTCACCGCGCACGCGACGCGGCGCGCGCTGATCGAGGAGCTGCGGGAGGCCGCCGAGGCGCACCGCACCGAGGTCGACGAGCAGATCGCCCGCTCCCCCGAGAACACCGCCGTCGTGGCCTCCCTCGAGCAGCAGTACGACCAGTTCACCGCCGGCCGGGAGGGCCGCGACCTGCTCGGCGACGTCGCCGAGGTGCCCAGCGGCGAGGAGATCGGGGCGGAGTTCGAGCGGTTCCTGGCCGAGCAGGAGCGCCATCGCGGGGAGTGAGCGAGGCGCGGACGCCATCGCGGGGAGTGAGCGAGGCGCGGACGTCATCGCGGGGAGTGAGCGAGGCGCGGGTGACCCAGGTGCCTTTCGCGCGCGAAAGGCTGTGTCGGTGAGCGGGACACGGATGTGGGGCCGGTTCGACGACGTCGCCGGCGGGACGGCGCGGTGCTTCCGCGAGGCGTCGCGGGTGCTCGTCGCCTCCGAGGCCGCCGAGGTCGTCCCGGTGCTGGAGGAGGTCGAGCGGGCCACCGACGGCGGGGCCTGGGCGTTCGGCTATCTGGCGTACGAAGCCGCAGCCGGGCTGGACCCCGGCCTCGCGGTCGCCCCGCGCCCGCCTGGCGAGAGCCTCCCACTGGCCGTCTTCGGCCTGGGTGACCGGCCGCTCGACGTGCCGGCGGTGACGCCGCCGGCCGACCGGGACCGGGGCTACACCATCGGGCCGTGGCAGCGCGGGTGGTCGGAGGACGGCCACCGGGCGGACGTCGCGCGGGTGCGGGAGCACATCGCCGCGGGGAACACCTACCAGCTCAACCTGACCGTCCGGATGCGTGCGCAGGTCGCCGGCGACCTGGAGCAGCTCTACGCCGATCTCGCCTGCGCCCAGCGGGGCTCCCACTCGGCCTACCTCGACCTGGGCCGGTTCGCCGTCCTCTCGGCCAGCCCCGAACTGTTCTTCCGGTGGACCGGCGAGGAGTTGCTCACCCGGCCGATGAAGGGGACGGCGCGCCGCGGGCCCACCATCGCCGAGGACGAGCAGGCCCGGGCGCGGCTGGTGGGCAGCGACAAGGAGCGCGCCGAGAACCTGATGATCGTCGACCTGCTCCGCAACGACCTGGGCCGGGTGGCCGAGGTGGGCAGCGTCCGCGTCCCGGCCCTGTTCACCGCCGAGCGGTACGAGACGGTGTGGCAGCTGACCTCGGACGTGACCGCCCGCCCGCGGCCGGGCACCGGGCTGGTCGACGTCTTCCGGGCGCTGTTCCCGTCCGGGTCGGTCACCGGCGCCCCCAAGCGTCGGTCGATGGAGCTCATCCGCGAGCTCGAGTCCGGACCGCGAGGTGTCTACTGCGGGGCGGTCGGCCTGGTCGCGCCGCCCGGACAGGCCGAGCGTGCGGTGTTCAGCGTGGCGATCCGGACCGTGGCCGTCGACCGTGCGAGCGGCACGGCCGTCTACGGCACGGGGGGCGGCATCACCTGGTCGTCCGACCCGGCCGCCGAGCACGCGGAGCTGCTGGCCAAGGCCGCCATCCTCGAGGAGCCGTACGAGGACTTCGCGCTGCTGGAGACGATGGCGCACCTGCCTGGGCCTGGGCTGCGCAACCTCGACCGGCACCTGGCCCGGCTCGCCGACTCGGCGGCCTGGTTCGGATTCCCGTTCGACGCGGAGGCGACGCGGCGGCGTCTGGCCACCGTCCCCCCCGACACGGCGGCGCGGGTGCGGCTGCTGCTGCGCCGCGACGGCCGGGTGGAGGTGGAGCTGCACTCGCTCCCGCCCGCTGCGCGGAGCCCGGTGCGGCTGGCGATCGACCCCGAGCCGGTCGACGCGCGGTCGGTGTGGTTGCGGCACAAGACGACGCGTCGGACCTTCTACACCGAGCGGGCCGCCCGCCACCCGGACGCGGACGACGTCGTCCTCATCAACGCGCTCGGACAGGTGACCGAGACGACGATCGCCACCGTGGCCGCGCTGCTCGACGGCCAGTGGTGGACGCCGCCGCTGTCGGCCGGCTGCCTTCCCGGGGTGGAGCGGGGCCGGCTGGTCGGCGCGGGACGGCTGCAGGAGCGGGACCTCACGCCGGCGGACCTCCGGCGGGCCGACGCGCTCGCCGTCGTCAGCTCGTTGCGCGGTTGGCGGCCCGCCGTCCTGCTGTGACGCCCCTAGTGTGTGATCAGCGGCCGACGGCGCGACATCCCGCACGGCACGCCCGTGCACCGCGCGCAGACGATGATCAACAGCTGCCGCGCCGGCCGGAGGGGCCACGAGCGCGCTCATGGCCCCTCCGGTACCGGGATCAGCCGGCGACGACGACCCGCTCGTTGGGCACGCAGTGCGTCATCACGTGGCCGCTGACGTCCCGCGGACCGTTCTTGCCGAGGTTGGCGGCTCGTTGCTGCTCCTCCTCGGAGAGGGTCTGGGACTGCAGCGGCGGCAGGCCGCGGACGTCGTCCGCGGTGATGCCGAGACCCTCGCCGACCCGCTGGCCCAGCTCGTCCTCGCACATGAAGAAGTGCCAGACCATCCGCTCCTGGATCTCGCGGCGGCACTGCTGGAGGGCACCGACCAGGTTGGCCACCAGGTCGTCCTTCTCCCACTGCTCCGACAGCAGGTAGCGCTCGCCGGCCTGCATGTAGTCGTTGGTGCGCGGGATCCGCTTGCGGGTGAGCCGGCCGGTGATGACCGGGCCCTGCTCGTCGTGCGTGGGGTAGGTCGCCTCACGCAGGCCGCCGGTGATCGACGGTTCGTAGTTGACGTGCGGGTTGGCGCCCACGTCGTCGCGGCCGTAGGACATCGGGCCGCCCTGCTGGTTGGTGGCGACCTTGGCCTTCGGCCGGTTCACCGGCAGCTGCAGGTAGTTCGGCCCCACCCGGTAGCGCTGGGTGTCGGAGTAGGAGAACGTCCGGCCGACCAGCATCTTGTCGTCGGAGAAGTCCAGACCGTCGACGAGCACACCGGTGCCGAAGGCGATCTGCTCGTTCTCGGCGAAGAAGTCCTCCGGCATCCGGTCGAGGGTCATCGTCCCGACCTTGTGGAGCGGGAAGACCTCCTCCGGCCACACCTTGGTGTCGTCGAGCGGGTCGAAGTCGAGCTCGGGGTGCTCGTCGTCGCTCATGAGCTGGACGTGCAGGTCCCACTGGGGGTACTCGCCGCGCTCGATCGCGTCGTAGAGGTCCTTGGTGTGCGCACCCAGGCTCTGCGCCTGGACCGCCGCCGCGTCTGCGGCAGTGTAGGACTTCACGCCCTGCTTGGGCAGCCAGTGGTACTTGACCAGGACGGTCTCGCCCTGGGCGTTGATCCACTTGTAGGTGTTCACGCCGAAGCCCTGCATGTGCCGGTAGCTGGCCGGGATGCCACGCGGGCTGAGCACCAGCGTGATCATGTGCAGGGCCTCGGGCGACTGCGACCAGAAGTCGAAGGCCCGCTCGGCCACGTTGGCCTCGAAGGTGACCGGGTCGGGCTTCTGGGAGTGGATGAAGTCGGGGAACTTGATGGCGTCCCGGATGAAGAAGACGCCGAGGTTGTTGCCGACGAGGTCCCAGTTGCCGTCCTCGGTGTAGAACTTCACCGCGAAGCCGCGCGGGTCACGCGCCATCTCCGAGGAGTCCCGGCCACCGGCGACCGTGGAGAACCGCAGCGCGACGTCGGTGCGCTTGCCCTTCTCCTGGAACACCTTGGCCCGGGTGTACGTCGCGATCGGCTCGTCGCCCACGGTGCCGTCGGCCTCGAAGTAGCCGTAGGCGGTCACCCCGCGGGCGTGCACCACGCGCTCGGGGATGCGCTCCCGGTCGAAGTGGCTGATCTTCTCGAGGAACTGGTAGTTCTCCAGCGTCGCCGGGCCGCGCGCACCCACCGTCCGCTGGTTCTGGTTGTCGTAGACCTGGTGACCCTGACGGTTGGTCAGGACCGGACGGTCGTCGCCGGCCTTGCTCGGCTGTGATGCGACGTCGGTCATGCTCGTACTCCTCCTCGATCGTCGTGCTGAAGGACCTGCGCGGTCTCTCCTGGCGTCCCTACCCGGCACCCGTGGCACAGACCCCAGAAGACGACCTCCGCCTCGTCCACGACGAAACCCGCCGTGTCCGAGGGCGTCAGGCAAGGCGCCGCTCCCACGGCGCAGTCGACGTCGGCGACCGCGCCGCACGAGCGGCAGACCAGGTGGTGGTGGTTGTCGCCGACCCGCAGCTCGAACAGCGCGGGGGCGCCCGCGGGCTCGATCCGGCGGGCGAGGCCGCCCGCGACGAGCGCCTTGAGCACGCCGTAGACGGCCTGCGGCGACAGCGACGGGTGCAGCGCACGGGCCGCGCCGACGATGGTGTCGGCGTCCGCGTGCGGGCGCTCGGCGAGCACCTGCAGCACCGACAGACGGGGCCGCGTGACGCGCAGCCCGACCGTGCGGAGCTGGTCCTGCCAGGTCGTCTCCATCGGCTTCCACCCAACCGTGCATTTTTGACCGAGTCAAGAGAAGGACCCTCCTGCCCCCCGCCACTCGCGAGCTCGCGGCGGGACCCTGCAGGAGGGCCGCACTCGGGTCCTTCAGGCGAAGACGATCGTCCTCTCGCCGTCCACGATGACCCGGTCCTCCACGTGCCAGGTCACCGCCTGGGCCAGCACCTGCCGCTCGACGTAGCGGCCGATCCGACGCATGTCCTCGACCGTCGAGCGGTGGTCCACCCGCGCGACCTCCTGCTCGATGATCGGCCCGGCGTCGAGCTCCGGCGTCACGTAGTGGGCGGTCGCGCCGATCAGCTTCACGCCGCGGTCGTGAGCGGCCCGGTACGGGTTCGCGCCGACGAACGCCGGCAGGAAGCTGTGGTGGATGTTGATCAGCCGCTCCGGGAACCGGCTGCAGAAGTCCGCCGAGACGATCTGCATGTACCGGGCCAGCACCACCAGGTCGACGTCCCCGACCAGCTCCAGCGTCCGCGCCTCGGCCTCGGCCTTGGTCTCCGGCGTCACCGGAACGTGGTGGAACGGGATGCCGGCGGTGCGCGCGACCGGCTCCAGGTCCGGGTGGTTGGAGACGACGGCGGCGATCTCGGCCCGCAGGTCCCCCGCGCGCACCCGGTAGAGCAGCTCCTGCAGCACGTGGTCGGTCTTCGAGACGAACACCGCCAGCCGCGGCCGGTGCGCCGCCTCGGTCAGCCGCCAGGTGAACTGCCACTTCTGCGCGAGCAGCGCCAGGGCGCCCTCCAGCTGGTGCCGCCGCGCGGCCAGGTCGGCGAGGAAGAACTCCAGCCGCAGCGTGAAGGTGCCCCCGACCGGGTCGGAGGAGTGCTGCTGCGAGTCGATGATGTTCGCCCCGACGTCGGCCATCAGCCCGCTGATGACGGCGACGATCCCGGGCCGGTCGGGGCAGCGGACGACCAGCCGGCCGACGTCGACGAGCCGGTCGTCACGCGGGCCGAGCGGGGGCAGTTCAGCAGCGGCGGACACGGGGACCGAGGATGCCAGGCGGCCGGCCCCGTCCAGGGCCCGCCGGTCCCGTCCCGGCATGGCCCCGTCCAGGGGCTCGCCGCGAGCCTGCGAGCGGCGAGGAGGACGGGGGCCTTCTCCGAGTGGCGGGCGGCGGGGGGGACTTCCTCAAGCCTGCGGCAGGGCGGCGCGCTGCGCCCCGGCGATGTCGAACAGGTCGCCGTACTCCTCGACCCGGGCCAGCACGTCCTCGGTCCGGAAGCGCAGCGAGCCGGGGTCGGCGCCGTCGAGGACCGCCTCGACCTCGTCCCAGCCGATCGGGGTGGACACCGGGGCGTCGGGCCGGGCGCGCAGCGAGTAGGGCGCCACCGTCGTCTTGGCCGGGTTGTTCTGGCTCCAGTCGACGAGGACCTTGCCCGGCCGCAGCACCTTCTCCATCCGCCAGACCACCCGGTCAGGGGTCTCGGCGGACAGCTCCTGCGCCAGCGCCCGGGCGTAGCGGCTGGGGTGCTCCCGGTCGCTGACCCGGATCGGTGCGTACACCTGCATGCCCTTGGAGCCGGAGGTCTTCACGACCGGGTCCAGGCCGTCGGCGACCAGCCGCTCCCGCAGCCGCTCGGCGACCTCGCAGCACTCGAGGATCCCGGCGTCCGGACCGGGGTCGAGGTCGAGGACGAGCAGGTCCGGCAGCGCCGGCTGCAGCCGGCTGCCCACCTGCCACTGGGGCACGTGCAGCTCCAGCGCGGCCAGGTTGGCCGCCCACGCCAGGTCGGCGACGGTCTCGAGCACCACCATGTCGAGGGTCTCCCGGCCGCGCGAGCTGCCGGGGCTCGGGACGGTCACCCGCCGCACCCAGTCGGGGGCGTGCCGGGCACTGTTCTTCTCGAAGAACGCCTGCCCCTCCACCCCGTCGGGCCAGCGGGTGAAGGTCACCGGCCGGCCGGACAGGTGGGGCAGCAGCGCCGACGCTATCCGCACGTAGTAGTCGATGACCTGGGCCTTGGTGAAGGAGACCTCGGGGAAGAGCACCTTCTCCAGGTTGGAGACGTGCAACTGCCGCCCGTCCACCCGCACCAGCTGCCGGCTCACGTCACGTCCAGTGCCCGCGCGGTTCCGCCACGAAGCCTCACCACTCGACCACGACGTCGCCGGGGTCGAGGTCGTCACGCAGGCCGCGCCACGACGGGTGGCGCATCCGGCCGTCGGCGGTCCACGCCGTGAACGCCACCTCACCCACCAGCTCGGGCACCACCCAGTGCGCGTCCCGGGTGACCTCGCGCGGCAGCGCGTCGGCGAACAGGGGGCGGTCGGCCGGCGTGAACAGCGGCGCCAGCTCCTTCAGGGCGACGGCGGTGAAGCCGGTGCCGACGTGCCCGGCGTAGACCAGCCGGCCCTCGTCGTCGTGCACGCCCACCAGCAGCGACCCCACTCCCCCGGCGCGCCGGCCCTGTCCGGGGCGCCACCCGCCGACGACGACGGCCTGCGTCCGGACGTTCTTCACCTTGCGCCAGTCCGGGCCGCGCAGCCCCGGCCGGTACGGCGAGTCCAGCCGCTTGGCGACCACGCCCTCGAGCCCGTTGTCCCGGCTGGCGGCCAGCACCGCGGCACCGCCACCACGGAACCACGGCGTGCCCAGCCACCGCTCACCGCCGAGGTCGAGCGCCTCCAGCCGCTCCCGGCGCTCCGCGTACGGCAGTGCGAGCAGGCTCTCGCCGTCCCAGGCCAGCAGGTCGAACACCAGGTAGGTCACCGGCGCGGCCGCGGCCATCCGGCGCACCTCGGGGCCGGTGCGGTGCATCCGCCCCTGCAGCGCGCCGAAGTCGGGCCGGCCTCGTGCGTCGAGCGCGACGATCTCGCCGTCGAGGACGGCGTCGTGTCCGGTCAGCTGGTTCGGTAATCGGTTCAGTTCGGGATAACGGACGGTGATCTCCGTGCCGCTGCGCGCCCAGAGGGTCAGCGCCCCGGCCTCGAGCACGGCGATCGCACGGACGCCGTCCCACTTGAACTCATAGCCCCAGTCGTCGTCCTCCCCGGACGGCGGCAACTCCCCCGGGGTGGCGAGCATGGGGGCCACGGGGGCCTGGCCCGACGGGGTGGCGTCGAGCTTGCGGATGTTCCAGGAGCCGTCGGCCAGCCGGAACAGCACGTAGCGACCGCGCAGCCGCCGCCCGGCGAAGGACACCGTGACGTGGTCGTCGGCCCACTGCTCGGTGGCGTAGCGGCCGGCGTCCCAGATGCGGACCTCGCCGCCGCCGTGCTCGCCCGCGGCGGTGGCGCCCTCGAAGGCCGCGTACTCCGGCGGATGGTCCTCGGTGGGGACGGCCAGTCGGGCGGGACCCCGCTCGGTGGGCGGCCCCTTCGGCACCGCCCAGCTCTTCAGGACGCCGTCCCGCTCGAGCCGGAGGTCCCAGTGCACCCGCGAGCCGGTCGGGTGGGTGGGGGAGCCATGGCGCGTGCGGTGTTCCTGGACGACGAACGTGTCGCCGGTGCCGGCCCGCAGCGGGTGCCCGGGTGCCGGGCCCGGCTCGGCGGTGCGGGCGGAATCCCGCTCGGCGCGGTGCTCGGCGAGCGGGTCCTCGCGCCGTTCCCGGCCGGGCACCTCAGGCGCTGCGGCGGGCGCGCTTGGCCGGCTGCTCTGCAGCCGTGGCCTTCTTCGCCGCCGTGGCCCTCGTCTTCTTGTCGGCCGTCGTCCGCCTGGCCGTCGCCTTCTCGGCCGTCGTCTGCTTGGCCGTCGTCTTCCCGGCCGTCGTCTGCTTGGCCGTCCCCTTCCCGGCCGTCGTCCTCTCGGCCGTGGGCTTCTCGGCGGCGGTCGCCTTCCGCGCCGTGGTCCGGCGGGCCGGCGCCCCGTCCCCCTCGGCACCCGAGCGGGCCGGCACAGCCTTCTTCGCGGCGGTCGCCTTCTTCGCCGGCGCCCGGCGGGCCGGCGCCTCCTCGGCGGGGGCACCGCCGCGGGCGGCCTCCACGCTGCGGCGCAGCGCGCTCATCAGGTCCACGACCGCGGCGCCGGGGTCGGCCGTCTCGGGCAGCGGCTGCACCTCGCCACCGCTCTGCTTGGCCTCGAGCAGTGCGGCCATCGCCTCGCGGTAGTCGTCGGTGAACTCCGCCGGGTCGAAGTCGCCGGTCATCGAGCCGATCAGCGCCTCGGCCATCTGCAGCTCCTGCGGCCGGACGGCGACGTCCTCGTCCAGGAAGGCGAAGTCGGGACGGCGGATCTCGTCGGGCCAGCGCATCGTGTGCAGGACCATCACGCCGTCGCGCACCCGCAGCGCGGCCAGCGACTCCCGCTGCCGGATCGCGATCTTGGTGATGGCGACCCGGCCGGCGTTCTCCAGGGCGTCGCGGAGCAGCACGTACGGGCGGGTGGCCGAGGCGTCCGGCTCCAGGAAGTAGGTCTTCTCGAAGTGGATCGGGTCGATCTCGTCCTGGTCGACGAACTGCAGGACCTCGATCTCCCGCCGGGAGGCCAGCGGCAGCTCCTCGAAGTCCTCGTCGGTCAGCACCACCAGCTGGCCGTCGGGCAGCTCGTAGCCCTTGGCGATCTCGGAGTACTCGACCTCCTCGCCGTCGATCGAGCAGACCCGCCGGTACCTGATCCGGCCGCCGTCGGTGGCGTGCACCTGGTTGAACCGGATGTCGTGGTCCTCGGTGGCCGTGTACAGCTTCACGCCGATGCTGACCAGGCCGAACGAGACCGCCCCGCGCCAGATCGACCGCATGCCCTGCTCCTCAGAAAGACCGCTCCGCGACCGCGGGCGGGGAAGGCCGGGCGGTCAAGATCACCAGGATAGGCGCGCCACGCGCTCCGTGGCAGGTCCAGCGGCTCCTCCTCCCCCGGAGGGAGGGGTTCAGCTCCCGTCCCCGTCGTCCCCGATGGTCCGGCTCTGGATGGCGTCGTAGGCGAACTGCAGGACGTCGGACCCGGCGGCCGCGGTCATGGTCAGGGCCGCCAGCCGCGTGGCGTTGGGCGCGGCCACGTAGCCGAAGACGAACGCCGTCCCCACCCACTGCGCCAGGCAGAACGGGCAGGTCACCAGTTCGCCGACGGCGTGCTTCCAGCCGCCGTGCTCGCGGATCTCCTCGGAGAGCTCGGCCTCGCCGGACGCCCCGTTGAAGCGCGCGAACGGCGCCCGCAGCGGGCTGGTGACCGGGTCCTTGGCGATCCGGCGGGCCAGCCGGAAGGTGCCGATGGTCAGCAGGACGGCGTCGCCCAGCGGGATGCGCTCGGGCAGCTGCCGGCCCGAGGCGCGCACCACGGCCGCGCCGGCCGACACCACCACCCCGTAGACGCTCATCGCGCCGAGGAAGCCACCCAGCGGCCGGTCCTCCCCGCTCGTGTACGCCTGCTGCTGGGCCCGGGCCCAGCGGCGGACGGGGGAACCGATCCGCTGCACCTCGTCTGGGATCGCCATGGCAGCGGCGCTACCCCGCAGCGACAGCCGTCATGCGGAAGGCGCCGGACGGACGCCGGCGAGCCGGGTCGCGCATGGCCGCCGGACGACCGGGTAGGCGAGGAACCAGTCCGCGACCGGCCCGGGCCGCATCCCGGGGGGCCGGTTCCGTAGCACCTGTTCCGCAGCACCTGCACCAGGAGGCACCCCATGACGCAGCCCACCGAGGGCCAGACTGCCCGCGACGTCTTCCCCGAGGACGAGGGCGTCCCCGAGGTCTCCCAGGACGACTCGCCCACGATGGCGGAGGCCGAGGACCCCCAGTTCGCGCCCGTCCCCGGGGACGACCCCGGCGCCAGCGCCGACTTCGGCACGACCGCCTTCGAGCAGTCGGAGGGCGAGTCCCTCACCGGCCGTCTCGACCGGGAGGTGCCCGACGTCCAGCCGGGGGTACGGCCCGCCGAGGACCCCAGCCGCGGCATCGGACAGCTGGAGCAGGACTACGACACCACCCCGGACACCGACTCCGGCACCAACCGCACCGCCGACGACGTCGAGGCCAGCCTGGACCCCACCGTCGGCGGCGAGAGCCAGGAGGAGGCCGCCATCCATCCCGTGGACTGAGCAGGGATCCCCTGCCCCCGCCACCCGCGAGCTCGCGGCGGGACCCTGGAGGGGGCCACGCAGGCCGCGGCCCGTGGCCGGTCGGTCAATCGTCCCCTGACTCCGCCCCTTGAGCCGGCGTCCCCCGCTCGACCGGCCTGTCCGCTCGGGCGGGGAGCTCACCTACCCGATCGGGGGGATGTCGCCAGGGGATGGAGGCGGTCGTCGGGAGCGGGTTGGCACCGTCGACTCCGCGTGTCTACGTTGTGGTTGCGGTTGAGCAGGCAGCCGCGGTCGTGCCGGGGCAGCCCGGTGCGGACACGAACGACGACGTGCGTGTCCGGGGGCCACGACATCCGGGGGGCCGCACAGCGGTAGATTGACCGGGCGGTCGTGCCGCCGGGTACTGCCGTTGAGAGGAGCTCAGCCCGTGACCACATCCGACCTGCCTGCCGAGGGGCAGCCCGACGTGTCGACCGAGGGCACGGAGGCACCCTTCGACGACGTGATCACGCTCTCGACCTCCACCGGGGAGGACGGCGCGGTCACGGTGACGGTCGTCGGCGAAGTGGACACGTTCACCGCCCCGGTGCTCCGGTCGTCGCTCGACACCCAGCTCGAGCAGCAACCCAAGGGCCTGGTCATCGACCTGTCGGGCGTCCAGTTCCTCGGCTCCGCCGGGCTGGCCGTCCTCGTGGAGACGCAGAAGTCCGCCCGGTCCCGCGACGTCGACCTCCGCCTGGTCGCCACCACCCGCGCGGTCACCCGGCCGCTCGAGGTGACCGGCCTGATCGACCTGTTCACCATCGTGGACGGCAGCGCCCGCTGACCCGCTGACCGGGAGGCGGGTCCTGAGCCCGTACCCGCCACGACACGACGAGAGGCCCCGCTCCGGCGGGGCCTCTCGTCGTCGTTCGGCCCCAGGCCACATCCACTGCCTGACCGCGCGTCCGGCCCGCTCCGCGGCCGTCCCGAGTGACGGCCCTCGTCCAGAGCGTCCCCGAGCATCAGACGGCCCCTTCCAGGGCGTCCCCGAGCCTGCGAGGGAACCCAGGAGGGTGCGTCCTCTCTCCAGGACGGAGTCGCTGCTCAGGCGCTGAGCAGCTGACAGACCGCCCGCTCCAGCACCTGCTGCGCCGACCGGTCGTCGGGCGCCGATGCCGCCTCCTCCAGGGCGTGCACGACGGTCTCGCCGTGCTCGAACCGGTCGACCACGCGAGGGTCGACGTAGCTGGCCTTGCAGACGGCCGGCGTGTTGCCCAGCGTCTCCGAGACCCGCTCGTAGGCCTGCTTGAGCACCCGCCGGCGCGCGGTCTTGGTGTCCGGCGGGGACGTCTCGGCGAGCGTGGCGGCCATCAACACGGTGGCGTTCCAGGTGCGGAAGTCCTTCGCGGTGATCTCCGCGTCACTGATCTCCTTGAGGTAGGCGTTGACCTCGGTGCTGGTCACGTCGTGCCATGTCCGCTCGTCGCAGCCCGGCTCGTCCACCCAGTAACCGAGCAGCTCCTCCCCCTCGTCGGGTCGCCGGAGCAGCTCGCGGACCACCGCGGCGGTCGGCTGGTCGGTGACCTCCAGCTCACGATCGATGCCGCCCTTGGCGGTGTAGGAGAAGAAGACGCGCTCGCCGCGCACCCGCACGTGGTCCTTGCGCAGGGTCGCGAGCCCGTAGGTGCCGTTGTCCTCGGCGTACTGCTCGCTGCCTACCCGGAAGGCACCGAGGTCGAGCAGCCGGACGGCGGTCGCGAGCACCCGCTCCCGGGTGAGCCCCTTGTCGGCGATCGCCTCGGCCACGGCGTCGCGCACGTCGGGCAGCTGGTGGGCGATCTCCAGCACCCGCTCGTGCTTCTCGGCGTCACGCCGGGCCCGCCACTCGTCGTGGTAGCGGTACTGCCGACGGCCGGCGGCGTCCACGCCCGTGGCCTGGATGTGGCCGTTGGGCCACGGGCAGATCCAGACGTCTCGCCACGCCGGCGGGATGGCCAGCGCGCGGACGCGGTCGAGCCGTTCGTCCTTGATGAGAGCGCCGTCGAAGTCGTAGTACGCGAAGCCGCGGCCGGCCCGTTTGCGACGCCATCCGGGGCCGTGCACGTCGCTGCGGCGGAGTCTCACGCCAGGAGGATGGGCACCACCGGCGTTCCGCAAACCCGAGCCGCCGGGTGTCGCTCGTCAGCGCAGCTCGACCAGGCCGCCCAGCCCGCTGATCTCGAGGATGTGCCGGGTCACCCCGCCCTCGGGCGCGTGCACCACCAACCGCCAACCCTCCTCGCCGGCGATCCGCGCCATCGCGAGGACCACGCGCACCGCCGCGCTGCTGAACAGGGTCACCGCGGTGAGGTCCAGCTCGACCCGACCGGTGCCGCCATGGCTGGCCTCCAGCAGCCGGATGCGCATCTGCTCGGCGCCGACCAGGTCCACCGCACCGGCGACCCGGACGACCGGGCGCTCGCTGGTCCGGTCGACGGCGACGTCCGCCGCGGTGGTGCCGCCGGGACGGTCCTCGTCGCCCTCGGGGCTGCGGCGCAGCCGCATGCTCAGCGTCACGGTGGTGCCGTGCTCGCCCTGCAGCACCACGCCGTCGACCAGCTGGCGCATGATCAGCAGTCCGCGGCCCCGGTCGCCGGGGTCCCGGTCCGGCGGGCGCCACCGGCCCCGGTCGCGCACGGTGACGGTGAGCTGGCCGTCGACGTCGACCGCCGCGGTCACCTGCATCCGGCCGGGTTCGACGCCCCGGTAAGCGTGCTCGGCCGCGTTGGCGGCGGCCTCTCCCACCGCGACCATGACGCCGACCCGGTCCTGCTCGCCCATGCCCAGGCCGGTCAGCCAGGCCCCCAGGTGGCGGCGGACGGTCGGCAGCGCGGCGGGGACGGCCGGAAGGTCCAGGTCCAGCGGCTCGGTGGTCTCCGCACGGCGGTGCGCGACCAGGACGGCGATGTCATCGGGGCGCTCGGAGGCCACCAGCCTCTCGAGAATGGCCGCGGCCAGCTCGCTCGGCGCGTCGCCGTCGAGGGCGCCGGGGGCGGCGAGCGCGGCGTGAGACACCTCGGCCAGCCGGCCGAGGCCCTGCGCGGACAGCGGCCCCGCGGCGGCGACCGCCCCGTCGGAGAAGAGCACGAGCGTCGCGCCCTGCGGCAGCTGCGCGCTGGCCGCGACGGTCGGCGCGCCCGGCAGGCTGCCCAACGGCGGGCGGGGCTCCAGCGGGAGGAACTCCGCGCTCCCGTCGGGCTGCACCAGCAAGGGCGCGGGATGACCCGCTGCGGCGTAGGTCAGCCGCCCGGTGGCGGCCTCCAGCACCCCGTAGAAGACGGAGGCGCCCTCGATGTCCTCCATCTGGCCGGCGAACGCGTCGAGCGCGGCGACGACCGCGGCCGGCGACGGGTCGCGCATCGCGACCGAGCGCATGGCCCCGCGCAGCCGGCTCATCGCCCCGGCGGCCGCCACGCCGTGGCCGACGGCGTCACCGACGACGAGTGCCAGCCGGCCGCGCCCCAGGGGGACCGCGTCGTACCAGTCACCGCCGGCCGCCCGCACGGAGGTGGCACGGTGGTAGCTGCCCGACAGGCGCACGTCCGGCAGCAGCGGCAGCGTCGGCGGGAGCAGCGAGTGCTGCACCTGGTCGACGACGTCGCCCTCGGCGATGGCCCTTCCGTGCCCGACCCCGGAGGACTCCGCCCGCGCGGCCTCCAGGAGGAGGAGCACCCCCGGCTGCCCCCGAACCTGCAGCGGATGCAGGACGACGGTGGCCGCCCGGCCGTCGGGCCCCGGGTCGCCGTGCACCGTCTCGGGGCGTCCACTGCGGGCCACGACGCCGGCCAGGTCGGCGACGCGGTGGCCGGCGACCGAAGGCAGGTCTCCGGGCGCCTTCCCGAGCGCTCTGGCCCGGGCGTTGGCCCACACCGGCTCCAGAGCCGGCCCGGCCAGGCAGAAGATGGCGGCGTGGGCGGTCTCCATCGCCGCGACCAGCGCGGCTCCGCCGGCGTCCTCCATCGGTACAGGCCCGGGCGGGGGGCTCTCCTGGCTGGCGTTCATCCCGGGCCAGCCAACCGCAGGGCCCCGACACCGGCAACCGCGCTCACCTGCCCCGCGACCTGGGGTTTGACCGCCGTCCCCACCGGGGTAGCCCTCCTCGTCGGACGTGCCGTCCGACCGGGGCCGACAGGGCCGGCAGCCGGTCGGGCAGGATGGGATACGAACCGCACGGACCGGGACCTCCACGGTCTCCGGCGTGCAGTCACCACGCGAGGATGAGGAGCGGACGACGGATGGTGGACTCGAGGGGTGCCCTCGCGCAGGACGGGCGGCGCGCCGAGCGACTGGAACTGCGGGTGCCCACCACCCCCACCCAGCTGCCCGCGGTGCGGGCCATGGCCGGTGACCTGGCGATGCGGATGGACTACGACCTCGACGCGGTGGAAGACCTCCGGCTGGCCGTTGACGAGGCCTGCGCCACCCTCTCCGCCATCGTCTCGGGTGACCGCCGGCTGACCGTGGTCTTCGAGACGACCCGCCAGGGCCTGCACATCGACGCGTGGGTACCGACGACCGAGGGCACCGACGTCCCCCGCGACGGCTTCGGCTGGGCGGTGCTGCACACCCTGGTCGACCAGGTCGACGCCGGCCCCGCCACGCAGGCCACCGTCCCGGCCGGCGACGGCAGCGCCGCGCCGGTCGCCGTGATCTCCATGGACAAGTACCTCCCGGGACAGCGCCCCGAGCAGAGGCTCGGGGACTCGGGCCAGAACGTCTCGGTGGCGCGGTGACCGGGGGCGCAGCCTCGAAGCCACAGACCGTCGAGGAGGACACCCTGCGCGACGACGAGTTCCCGACCCACCCGCGAGGCTCGGAGGGCGAGGTCGCGTCCGAGGCCCAGCCCGTCGTGGTGCCCGATCCGCGCAGCGAGGCCGTTCCCCCGCGGGACACCGTCGGGCCGGTGGAGGACGAGGCTCCGGACGCCGACCCCGAGGCCCAGCAGGACGAGGCCGAGGACGCCGAGTCGGACGACGACGAGGCGGACGACGACGAGGCCGAGGACGACGAGTCGGAGGGCACCGGGTCCGGCAGCGGGTCGGACGCCGGGGGCGACGGCGAGACCGCGGCAGCCGGCTCCGCGCCCGTCTCGGAGAACCGCCGCCGGGCCGAGCGCACCGCGCCGCTGTTCGCCGAGCTCGCCGCGCTGGACAAGGACGACCCCCGCCGCGAGCGGCTGCGGGAGATGCTCGTCGAGGAGCACCTGCCGCTCGTGCGGCACTTCGCCCGCCGGTTCAGCAACCGCGGCGAGCCCTTCGACGATCTGCTGCAGGTGGGCACCCTCGGCCTGATCGCCGCGATCGACCGCTTCGACCCCAGCCGCGGGGTGGAGTTCCTCTCCTTCGCCGTCCCGACCATCACCGGCGAGATCAAGCGGCACTTCCGCGACCAGGGCTGGTCGGTGCGCGTGCCGCGGCGGCTGCAGGAGCTGCACCTGTCGCTCAACGCCGCGGTCGGCGAGCTGGCGCAGAAGAACGGCCGCGCGCCGACGCCGAGCGAGCTGGCCGAGCACCTGGGTATCCCCCGCGCGGACGTCCTCGAGGGGCTCGCCGTGGCGAACGCCTACCGCAGCAGCTCGCTGGACGAGCGGCTCTCCGGCGAGGACGACTCGCCCACCCTGGCGGCCACCCTCGGCGAGGAGGACGCCGCGCTGGAGGGCGTGGAGTACCGCGAGTCGCTGCAGCCGCTGCTGGCCACGATCCCCGCCCGGGAGCGGCGCATCCTCATCCTGCGGTTCTTCGGCAACATGACCCAGTCGCAGATCGCCGCGGATATCGGCATCTCGCAGATGCACGTCTCCCGGCTGCTGAGCCAGACCCTGGCCAAGCTCCGCGAAGGCCTGCTCAAGGATTAGCGGTTCCGCGGCGGGGCCGGAGGCGCCTCCCGCCGCGGACCGCGAGTGCGCTCAGGGCGAGCCGGGGACGGCACGTGGCCGCGGTGTCGTCCGGTAGGACGACGGCGTCATCGCGGCTGGGGCTCCCCGTCGGCGGTCTCCTCCTCGGCGGCGCGGGCCAGTGACGTGGTGTCCGGCATCTCCGGGGCGGGGACGGCGGGCGCGGTGTCGGCGATGCTGGTCAGCTCGATCTTCGCCTCGGGCTGGTCCGCGGCCGGCGGCAACGCCGACTCGAACCAGCCGGAGGTGTCCATCTCGGCGGTCGGCCGGCCCGCGCCGTCCCCCGACGGGCCGACGTCCATCCAGGACCGCCCGTCGCCGTCCGCACCCCCCAGCTTCGCCAGGCCCTCCAGGGCCTTGCTGAACTCGCTGGGGACGATCCACATCTTGTTGGCGTCGCCCTGGGCGATCTGCGGGAGCGTCTGCAGGTACTGGTAGGCCAACAGGCCCTGATCGGGCTTGCCGTCGTGGATGGCCTGGAACACCGTCTCGATCGACTTGGCCTGGCCCTGCGCCTGCAGGAACAGCGCCGCCCGCTCGCCCTCGGCGCGCAGGATGCGGCTCTGCCGCTCGGCCTCGGCCTCGAGGATCGCGGCCTGCTTGCGGCCCTCCGCCGACAGGATCGCCGAGGCCTTCTCCCCCTCGGCCGTGGTGATCGCCGACTGCCGCTGTCCCTCGGCCTGCAGGATCATCGCCCGCTTGTCGCGGTCGGCGCGCATCTGCTTCTCCATCGAGTCCTGGATGGACGGCGGCGGGTCGATCGCCTTGATCTCCACCCGCGCCACCCGCAGGCCCCACGGGCCGGTGGTGCCGTCGAGCACCTCGCGCAGCTGGCTGTTGATGCCGTCGCGGCCGGTCAGCGCGCCCTCGAGGTTGAGCCCGCCGACCACGTTGCGCAGCGTGGTCGTGGTGAGCTGCTCCATGCCGGTGATGTAGTTGGCGATGCCGTAGGTGGCCAGCCGCGGGTCGGTGACCTGGAAGTAGACGACGGTGTCGATGCCCACCTGCAGGTTGTCCGCGGTGATCACCGGCTGCGGCGGGAAGGAGACCACCTGCTCGCGCAGGTCGATGGTCGCCCGGACGCGGTCGATGAAAGGGGCCAGCAGCGACAGGCCCGGGGAGAGGGTGCGGCTGTAGCGGCCGAGCCGCTCGACGACCTTGGCCTGTGCCTGCGGCACGATCGTGACGCTCTTGGCGACGACGACGATGATCAGCAGGGCGACGACGACGAGGGCGATCAGTGCGGGCGTCACGGGAACGCTCCCTTCTGGGGGATCTGCCTCCGATCCTGCCCCGTTCCGGTGACGTCGTGGTCACGGCTCGGCGCGACCTCACCCGCGGGAGGGGTCACTCCAGCTCGAGGGCGTCGCCGACGACGGCCGTGGCGCCGTCCACCTGGAGGATCCGCACGGTCGCTCCCACCGGGAACCGTTCGCCGCCGTACTGACTGCGGGCGGTCCACTCGTCGGCGCCCAGGCGGATGCGCCCGCCGTGCCCGTCGACCGCCTGGCTCACCTTCGCCGTCCGGCCGATCAGCGCGGCGACGCCGTCCAGCTGCTCGGGGGTGCCCTCGGCGAGGTGCCGCTTGGCCAGCGGCCGGACCAGCGCCAGCAGCAGCGCGGAGACGACGACGAACGCGACCAGCTGCAGCACCACCGAGCCGCCGACCAGGGCGACGCCGACGCCGCCGAGCGCGCCGCCGGCCAGCATCAGGAGGAACAGGTCGCCGCTGGCCAGCTCACCGGCGGCGAACAGGCCCGAGGCGATCAGCCACAGCAGCCAGGCGTCCACCGCCCCACTCTCCCAGACCCCTGCGGCGGTGTGATCGTCCTCGCGGCCGCCGTCACCCGGGCGGGCTCCGGCATAACCTCGCCGGGTGCACGACTTCCCCGCCGGCCGGTTCGCGGTCTGGGCGACCGCCTGGCTCACCGGCCGCACCTCCTACGACGACGCGCTCGACGCGCTGGTCGGCGACAGTGCCCACCGGGTGGCCGGCCTGCCCTGCACCGACGAGGCCGTCCCCCTCGGCTGGGCGCTGAGCGCGCTGCGCAGCGCCGGGGAGCGCCGCTTCCGCCTGGTGCTGCCGGTGCCCGGCGACGTGCGCGGCCTGCCCCGCGTGCCGGGTCTCTCCGAGCTGGGCCTGGAAGCCGGCCAGGCTGCGGTCGGCGAACGCCTCGCGCTGGTGCCCGAGGCGCTGGGCCCGGAGGCGGTGCAGTGGACGGCGTTCGACCTGACCGGCGTCCCGCCGGTGCCGCCGCCGGTCGAGGGGACGCTGCGTGCGGTGTCCGGCGTGCTCGACCTCGCCGTCGGCGACGCGGCCCGCACGCTGGTCGAGCTCGACCTGGCCCGCTGGCACCCCGAGGTGCCGGCGCTGCTCGCCGGGCTGGCCGAGGCCGCGCACGTGCCGGGGATGCCGCCGGGCACCGACCCGCTGGCGATGACCCTGCTGGCGCGGGCCCAGCGGCTGGCCAAGGTGCTTGACCTGGCGCTCACCGACGCCCCCGGGGGCGCGGTCACCCACCGCCAGGCCGCCGCCCGCGACGACGCCCTGCGCCCCCTCGCGGAGGCGGTGCGCGAGGCGATCACGGCCGCGTTCAACAACATCCCCCGGTAGGAGTGCGACTCTTGCGGTCTCCTCCCTGCTCCGGCTGTGTCACAACGCCGCAGAAGCGAGGAGGACACCGCAAGAGTCAGGAGTCCGCGGGACGAGGCGCCGGCCGCGCCACGAGACAGCAGGCGGCCGGGCAGTCGGTGCCCAGACGCGGTTCCCCGCCGGCGCGGCGCTCCTGCAGCAGCTCGACCAGCGAGCGGACGAAGGCCGGATGGGTGCCGGCGGTCGCGGCGCGGGCGAAGGCCAGCCCCACTTCCGAGGCGGTCGCGCGGGCCTCGTTGTCGAGGTCCCAGACCACCTCGAGGTGGTCGCTGACGAAGCCGACCGGGAAGAGCGCGACCGCCCGCTCCCCCGCCGCGGCCAGCGCGCGCAGGTGGTCGTTGACGTCGGGCTCCAGCCACGGCACCGACGGCGGGCCGCTGCGGCTCTGCCACACCAGGTCGAAGGACCGGCCGGGCGCGGCGGCGTCCACGACGAGCTGCGCGGCGGCCGTGAGCTCGGCCTCGTAGGCGTGCCCCTCGGGCCCGGCGACGGCGGCCATCGCGTCCGGGATGGAGTGCGCGGTGGCGACCAGCCGGGCGGTGCCGCGGACCTCCTCGGGCAGCGAGGCGATGGCGGCGGCCAGCGCGTCGGCGTTGGCCCGGACGAAGCCCGGCGCGTCGAAGTAGTGCGGCAGCTTCTCCGCCGTCGGGCCCCCGCCGGTCACGACTCGGGCCCGGGCGACGTCCTCGTGGTACTGCCGGCAGCCGGAGTACGAGGCGTAGGCCGAGGTGGCGAGGACGTAGACGTGCTCGACGCCGTCGTCGGCCAGCTGCCGCCAGGTGTCCTCGACGTAGGGTGCCCAGTTCCGGTTGCCCCAGTAGACCGGCAGCTGCACGCCGGCGGCGGCGAGGTCGGCCTCGACCGCGGCGATCAGCGCCTCGTTCTGGTCGTTGATCGGGCTGACGCCGCCGAAGGAGTGGTAGTGCTCGGCGACCTCCTCGAGCCGCTCGCGCGGGATGCCGCGGCCGCGGGTGACGTTCTCCAGGAACGGCATGACGTCGTCGTGTCCCTCGGGGCCGCCGAAGGAGAGCACCAGCAGCGCCTCCCGGCGTCCGGCCGGGGCGGACTCGGCCGACGGGGGGACACCGCCGTTGTTGCGGACGGCCAGGGACGGGTCCTCGTCGGGTCGCCGGCCGGGGTTGATGTCGACGGTGGCGCGGGGCACGTACTTCCTTCTCGATGTGGGACGGCGGCGGATGCGCTCACACGCCGACGGCGTGGCTCTCGTGACCTTCACACGCCTACGGCGTGGAAGCCCCCGTCGACGTGGACGATCTCGCCCGTGGTGGCCGGGAACCAGTCCGACAGCAGCGCGACGACCGCCTTGCCCGCCGGATCGGTGTCGGTGACCGACCAGCCCAGCGGCGCGCGGGTCTCCCACGCCTCCTCGAACTGCTTGCTGCCCGGGATGGACCTCATCGCCATGCTGCGCAGCGGTCCCGCGGCGACCAGGTTGACCCGCACCCCCTCGGGCCCGAGCTCGCGGGCGAGGTAGCGGGAGGTCGACTCCAGCCCCGCCTTGGCCGCGCCCATCCAGCCGTAGACCGGCCAGGCGACGGTCGCGTCGAAGGTCAGCCCGACGACCGAGGCCCGCTCGCCGAACAGCGGCCGGCAGGCCTGGGTGAGCGAGGCCATCGACCAGGTCGACACCTGGAACGCCGTGGCCGCGTGCTCCCAGGCGACCTCGGGAAAGCCCTCGCCCATCGCCTCCTGGGGCGCGAAACCGATGGAGTGGACGACGCCGTCGAGGGAGTCGACGTGCTCGCGCAGCCGCTGGGCCAGGGTCGACAGGTGCTCGGTGTTCGTCACGTCGAGCTCGACCACCGGCGCCTCCTGCGGCAACCGCTTGGCGATCCGCTGGCACAGCGACAGCGCGCGGCCGAAGTTGGAGAGGACGACGGTGGCGCCCTGCTCCTGCGCGATCCGGGCGGTCGCGTACGCGATCGACGCCTCGGTGAGGACGCCGGTGACGAGGACCGACTTCCCCTCCAGGATGCCCATCAGTGCCCCATTCCCAGTCCGCTACCGACCGGGCCGCGCGCCAAGCCGAGGATGCCGCTCATCAGTGCCCCATTCCCAGTCCGCCGTCGACCGGGACGACCGCCCCGGTGATGTAGCCGGCCGCGTCGCTCGCCAGGAAGCGCACCACGCCGGCGATCTCCTCCGACGAGGCGTACCGCCCCAGCGGCACCTGCCCGAGGATCTCCTGCTGCCGCTTCTCCGGCAGCTGCGCCGTCATGTCGGTCTCGACGAAGCCGGGGGCCACCACGTTGGCGGTGATGCCGCGGCTGCCCAGCTCGCGGGAGATCGACCGGGCCAGGCCCACCAGCCCGGCCTTCGACGCCGCATAGTTCGTCTGCCCCGCCGAGCCCAGCAGGCCCACGACCGAGGAGACGAAGACCATCCGGCCGGAGCGGGCGCGCACCATCCTGGCCGCGGCCCGCTTCGACACCCGGTAGGCCGCGGTCAGGTTGGCGTCGAGGACGTCGGTGAAGTCCTCCTCCTTCATCCGCATGAGCAGCCCGTCGCGGGTGATGCCGGCGTTGCTGACCAGCACCTCCACCGGCCCCTGGTGCTCCTCGACCTCGGTGAAGGCCCGGTCGACGGCGGCGGCGTCGGTGACGTCGCACTGCACCCCGAACAGCCCGTCGGGAGCGCCGCTGCCGCGGTGGGTCACGGCCACCGAGTCGCCCTGTTCGGCGAACGCGCGGGCGATCGCGAGCCCGATCCCCCGGTTGCCGCCGGTCACGAGCACCGATCTGCCCACGTGCCACTCCCCTGCGCCGGTCGCTGACGTCGGCTTTCGAACCTAGTCGGTCGGCGCAGGTCACACCTCCGCGCGGCAGCGATGCCCCGCCCACCTAGCCTCACGCCATGCGAGCCGTGCAGATCACCCGCTTCGGCGGCCCCGAGGTCCTCGACGTCGTCGACCTGCCCGACCCGGTCCCCGGGGACGGGCAGCAGCTGTTCGACGTCGCCGCCGCCGGCATCAACTACGCCGACACCCACCAGATCGAGAACAGCTACCTCGCCGCCCAGCAGCTGCCGCTCGTGCCGGGCGCGGAGTTCGTCGGGACGCCGGCCGGCGGCGGCCCGCGGGTGGTGGGCCTGCTCGACGGCGGGGGCTACGCGGAGAAGGTCGCCGCGCACCCGCGGCTGACCTGGCAGGTGCCCGAAGGGGTCGGCGACGAGCAGGCGCTGGCCGTCGTCCTGCAGGGCACCACCGCCTGGCACCTGCTGCGCACCAGCGCCCACCTGGCCGCCGGGGAGACCGTCGTCGTCATCGCCGGTGCCGGCGGCGTCGGGTCGCTGGCCGTCCAGCTCGCCCGCCGCTGGGGCGCCGGGCGGGTGATCGCCACCGCGTCCAGTCCGGAGAAGCGGGCGCTGACCGAGGAGCTCGGCGCCGACGCCTCCGTCGACCCCGCCCTCGCCGACGACGACCCGAAGGCCTTCACCGCCGCGCTGCGCGAGGCCAACGGCGGCCGGCCGGTCGACGTCGTCCTGGAGATGACCGGCGGCAACGTCTTCGACGGCTCGCTGGCGGCGCTGGCGCCGTTCGGCCGGCTGGTCACCTACGGCATGGCGGCCCGCCAGGAGACCCGGTCGGTCGCCCCGGGCATGCTGCTGCAGCGCAGCCGCGCGGTCGTCGGCTTCTGGCTGGCCCACTGCATGGCGCGGCCGGCCATGCTCGACGACGCGATGGCCGAGCTGCTGCCCCTGGTCGCCGACGGCGCGCTGCGACCGGTCGTCGGCGGCCGCTACCCGCTGACCGCCGTCCGCGAGGCGCACCAGGACCTGCTGGCCCGCCGCACCACCGGCAAGCTCGTCCTCGACCCCTCCCGCTGAGACGCGGAGTCGCTCGGTGACGGTTTCCGTCACCGAGCGACTCCGCTACAGCAGGCGGTTGGTCCAGAGCAGGCTGAGGACGACGCCGAGCATCGCGAACAGCACTCCGCCGCGGACGAACCAGTAGCTGACGTCGCGGGCCTCGGTGGTGTAGCCGATCTGGCTGCCGAGGTCCTGGTAGACCTCCTCGAGCTCGGCCGCGCTGGCCGCCTCGCTATAGCTGCCGCCGGTCTCCTCGGCGATCTCCTCGAGCGTCGCGCGGTCCACCGGCACCGGAACCCGCTCGCCGTCGAGGTCCAGCGTGCCGTAGTCGGTGCCGAAGGCGATCGTCGAGACGGGGATGCCGGCGTCCACCGCGGCGTCGACGGCCTGCGTGTCGGGGCGGCCGACGGTGTTGTAGCCGTCGGAGAGCAGCACGATCGCCGCCGGCGGCACCTCCTCGCCATCGGCGGCCAGCGACGACTGGAAGTTCTCGATCGCGGTCAGCGAGGTGAAGACCGCTTCCCCGATCGCCGTGGACTCGGCCAGCTCGAGGTTGTCGATCGCGGTGCGCACCTGGGCGCGGTCGGTGGTCGGGGTGACCACCGTGGTCGCGGTGCCGGCGAAGGAGACCAGGCCGAGGTTGATCCGCTCGGGCAGGACGTCGACGAACTCCTTGGCCGCCATCTGCATCGCCTCGAAGCGGCTGGGCTCGACGTCGCCGGCTCGCATCGACAGCGAGACGTCGACGGCCATGACCACCGTCGCCCGCTCCCGCGGCACCTGCACCTCGGTGCTCGGCACCGCCAGGGACACGATGAGCGCGGCCAGCCCGAGCGCCACCAGCCCGAACGACAGATGCCGCCGCCAGCCGGGCCGTCTCGGCACCAGCGTGCCCAGCAGGGCGACGTTGGTGAACCGCGCCGCGTAGGCCTTGCGGCGCAGTTGCAGCACCACGTACAGCGCCACCAGCGCGACGACGGCGAGCAGGCCGAGCAGCCACCACGGGGCCTGGAACGTCATCGGGAGGCTCCTCCCCTGCCGGCACACCGGCGGTCGAGTAGCGATGTCAGCGACCAGGACGTCATCGGGAGGCTCCTCCGCTGCCGGCACGCCGGCGGTCGGCGACGAAACGCACCACGTCCATGAGCCAGTCGCGGTCCGTGCGCAGTTGCAGGTGCCCGGCGCCGGCGCGGCGCAGCCCGGCGGCGATCGCCTGCCGCTGGGCCGCGGCGCCGGCGGCGAACCGGGCGCGGAACTCGGCGTCGCCGGTGGGCACCTCGAGGGTCTGGCCGCTCTCGGGGTCGACGACGGTCAGCAGGCCCACGTCGGCGAGCTCCAGCTCCCGCGGGTCGACCACCTCGATGGCCAGCAGCTCGTGCCGGGCCCCCAGACCGCGCAGCGGGCGCTCCCAGTCGGCCGGACCCTGCACGTCCGATCCCAGGAAGTCGGACACCACGACGACCAGTCCGCGGCGTCGCGGCGGCCGGCGCAGCGACTCGATCGCGGCGGCGAGGTCGCCGCGCCGCCCACCCGCGGCCCGTGGCGTCGCCACGACCGCGCGCAGCAGCCGGTCGGCGGCCAGCCGGCCGGCCGTAGCCGGGTACCGGTCGACCCGCTCCCCGGTGGTGACGACGGCGCCGAGCCGGTTGCCGCCGCGCACGGTGAGGTGGCTGACCGCGGCCAGCCCGGCGATCGCCAGGTCGCGTTTGGCGCAGGCGGCGGTGCCGAAGTCGAGGCTGGCGGAGAGGTCCACGACCGCCCAGGTCTCCAGCTCGCGGTCGGCGATCGTCTCGCGGACGTGCGGCACCTGGGTGCGCGCGGTCACCGGCCAGTCCATCCGCCGGACGTCGTCCCCCGGGTGGTACGTGCGCGAGTCACCGGCCTCGCTGCCCGACCCCGGCACCAGCCCCAGGTGGTCGCCCTGCAGCAGGCCGTCGAGGCGGCGCCGGACGGTGAGCTCGAGGCGCTGCAGGAGGACGTCGGCCGGGCCCTCGGCGAAGTGCGGCGGCGGGCCGTCCCCGGCACCGGGGTCGATTCCGGACCCGGGGGTGGGTGCGGGCCCGGCGTGCTCCGGGGCCTGCCCGGGAGTCCAGGTGCCGCCGGACCGGCGACGGAGGATCACGCCGACGACGACCCGCGGTCGGCGCCGTTCGGGGACCCGGCCGGCCGGCCCTGCGGCCCGAGGCCGCCGAACGGCGCGCCGGGCGGCAAGATC